>CAZERX010000041.1:0-13093 GCA_964515045.1 uncultured Eubacterium sp. | reverse complement strand
GCGATGCCGCCGTTATATAAGGCAATGCCGAAAAAGGGCGAGGAGGAATACTTATACGACGACGCGGCACTGGAAAAATACAGGAAAACGCACAAGGGCAGCTTTACCCTGCAGCGTTACAAGGGTCTCGGTGAGATGGATGCATCACAGCTTTGGGAAACGACGCTGAATCCCGAAACGCGGATGCTGAAAAAGGTCGAGATCGAGGACGGCCGCATGGCGAGTGACGTGACGGCGATGCTGATGGGTACGGATGTCCCGCCGCGAAAGGCGTTCATCTACGCACATGCGCATGACGCAGAGCTTGACGTGTAGCATATGACAGATATGGATAGGATGCAGAAATAAAAGGGAGATATAATAAATGGATGTAGAAGAAAGACTGATACGGACAGAATATTCGGAGGTCATGCAGAAGTCTTACATTGACTATGCGATGAGTGTCATCGTCGCGCGTGCCCTGCCGGATGTCCGTGACGGATTAAAGCCGGTGCAGCGCCGGACCTTATACGATATGTACGAGCTGGGGATCCGCTACGATAAGCCGTACCGGAAAAGTGCGCGTATCGTCGGTGATACGATGGGTAAATATCATCCGCACGGTGACAGCTCCATTTATGAAGCACTCGTTGTCATGTCGCAGGATTTCAAAAAGGGACTGCCGCTCGTGGACGGACACGGCAATTTCGGCTCGATCGAGGGCGACGGAGCCGCTGCGATGCGATACACCGAGGCACGTCTGCAGAAGGTGACGCAGGAGGCGTATCTCGCGGATCTCGATAAGGATGTGGTGGATTTTGTACCGAACTTTGACGAGACGGAGAAGGAGCCGGAGGTGCTTCCGGTGCGTCTGCCGAACATCCTGCTGAATGGCGCAGACGGTATTGCCGTCGGCATGGCGACTTCGATCCCGCCGCACAATTTCGGTGAGGTCATCGAGGGTGTCAAGGCGTATATGAAAAATCCCGACATTAACACCGAGCAGATGATGCAGTACATCAAGGGACCGGATTTTCCGACCGGCGGCATCGTGACGAATCAAGATGAGCTGATCAGCATCTATTCGACCGGAATGGGAAAGATCAAGCTGCGCGGCAAGGTCGAGATCGAGAAAATGAAGGGCGGCAGGGAATGCATCGTCGTGACGGAGATCCCGTATACGATGATCGGTGCAGGCATCGGCAAATTCCTAAACGACGTATATGCGCTCGTGGAAAAAAAGCTGACGAATGACATTGTCGATATTTCCAACCAGTCCTCCAAGGAGGGCATCCGTATCGTGATCGAGCTTCGCAGGGGCGCGGATGCAGAGCAGATCTGCAATCTTTTGTACAAAAAGACCAAGCTCGAGGACACTTTTGGCGTGAATATGCTCGCAGTCGCGGACGGAAAGCCCGAAACGATGGGACTCGTGCCGATGATCCGCCATCATGTAGAATTTCAGTATCAGCTTGCTACACGAAAATATAAGACGCTCCTGACCCGCGAGCTGGAGAAGCAGGAGGTGCAGGAGGGTCTGATACGGGCATGTGATGTCATCGACCTGATCATCGAGATCCTGCGCGGCAGCAAAAATATTAAGGATGCCAAGGCGTGTCTGATGAACGGAGATACGTCAAATATTAAATTCAGACATAAGGAATCGCAGGAGCAGGCGGCGCAGCTAAACTTCACGGAGCGTCAGGCGACTGCGATCCTCGAAATGCGCCTGTACAAGCTCATCGGTCTGGAGATCGAGGCTCTGATGAAGGAGCATGAGCAGACGATGAAAAATATCGCGGAATATGAAAAGATATTGAGCAGCCGCGCGGCGATGGCAAAGGTCATCATCCGTGATCTGGACGGCTTCCGGAAGGAATATGACCGCGAGCGGCGCACGGTCATTGACAACGTGGCAGAGGCAGTCGTGGAAGCACCGAAATTAGAGGAGATCGACGTTGCCGTGCTGATCGACCGTTTCGGTTATGCGAAGGCAGTCGATGCCGCCACCTATGAAAGAAATCGGGAGGCGGCAGACAGTGAGAACCGTTTTGTGATCCACTGTAAAAATACGGATCGGATCTGCATTTTCACCAGTGCCGGAAACATGCATCTTTTGAAGGTGCTGGATCTTCCGTTCGGCAAATTCCGTGACAAGGGAACGCCGATCGACAATCTGAGCAATTATGACAGCAAGACGGAGAGCTTTGTCTATCTGGATGCAATGAGCAATTTATTAAATCAAAGATTTATTTTCGGCACAGCGACCTCAATGTTAAAGGTCGTAGACGGCGCGGAGTTCGAGGTCGGCAAACGGACGACGGCGGCGACCAAGCTGGCAGACGGCGACGAGCTGCTCTTTATCCATGCGCTGGAGGGGGATGCAACGCTCGTTATGGAGTCGGAAAAGAATGTCTTTCTGCGGATCGCGGCAGAGTCCGTGCCGGAGAAAAAGAAAATGGCGATCGGTGTGCGCGGTATGCGTCTGAGTGACGGCGACCGTCTGCGGGCGATCTATTATCTTGGAGCAGACGATCCGCAGCCGCAGTACGGCGGAAAGGATCAGTCCGTCGCACTGAACCGCCTGCACATCTGCAACCGCGATACAAAAGGAGTCAAACGCTGATGAAAAAAGTATTATTTGATCTGGACGGTACGCTGATCAACTCAGAGGAGGGGATCACAAAGGGCGTGCAGTATGCCCTTCGGGAATATCTGGGTATCGACGAACCCGATCTGTCGGCGCTGACCTGTTTTATCGGACCGCCGCTCGCGCTCATGTTTGCGCAGAAATATCATGTTCCCGCAGAAAAGATCGAGCCTGCGGTCGCAAAATACAGGGAATATTATGATACGGTCGGCTGGAAGCAGTGTCAGGTGTATGATGGTGTGGAAGCATTGCTGAAAAATCTGAAGAAAAACGGCTTTGTGCTTGGTGTCGCATCGTCAAAGCCGGAATGCAGTTGTGTACAGATCTTAAAGGAACAGGGGCTTGCCGGATATTTTGATGAGATCGCGGGTGCTTCGATGGGACCGGAGCGCAGGGAAAAGGCGCTCGTTTTAGAGCATGCGTTCCGCCGCATGGGTGTGAGTGACCGCAGCGAGATCGTACTGGTCGGCGATACGAAATACGATGCCGTCGGAGCGTCAAAGGCAGGCATTGACTGTATCGGTGTGACCTATGGCTTTGGTACGCGGGAGGAGCTGCTCGATGCAGGTGCAGCGGCAGTCTTTGATACGACAGAGGAATTGGAGGCTTTTTTATATGAATGTGAATGAAAAGCAGCCGGCGATCCGTCGGGAAGCATTTTTTTATCCGATCATGGTGTATTACCTTGTCATCGCGGTGTTAAACCTCGTGCTCGTGCCGTATTTATCGGCGCACGCCGTTGATGCGGTGCAGCAGCAGGCACTGTTATCCCTTGCGGCAGGTGTCGTGTTGTATCTCGCATTCTGTGCGCGCGGGGAAAGCAGGCGTATCCTTACGGCACCGGTCAGCAGGGAGAGCGGCTGCGGAGCGGTGCTCGCCGTACTGCTGTTAAGCTGTGCAGGCATCGCGATGAATGATCTCATTGCGCTGACTCCGCTCGTAGAACAGTCGGAGGGCTATCAGACGGTTGAGCAGGCATTTTATTCGTCGGGACTTGGCTGGGAGATCCTTGCGCTCGGACTGATCGCACCGGTGGTCGAGGAGCTTTTGTACCGTGAACTCGTACAGACAAGGCTTCGTGCGGCGTTCGGACAGTCAGCCGCCGTGCTCGGCTCAGCACTGATCTTTGGCATCCTGCACATGAATACCGTGCAGGCACTTTATTCGGCAGTGCTGGGACTTTTGCTCGCACTCCTCATGGAGCGGTATCACGATGTACGCGTGCCGATGCTCGGACATATCGCAGCGAACCTTTGGGCGCTGTTCCGCGGTGAGACGGAGCTTTTTACATGGTTAGAAAAGGGTGAGCCGCTGTTTTATCCGGTGACGCTCGCATGTCTGGTCGTGACCGTGTATCTCGCAGGCTACTGTCTGCATGGGATCAGAAAATCTGATCCTTAGATCATTTTTTCCATATTTTTCAAAATAAAAAAAGAGAAAACTCTAAAACAGCCGGTTTTTCGCCTCCTGCTTACGGTAAGCAGAGGGCGTGAGACCGGTATGTTTTTTGAACTGACGGATATAGTGCTCGGTCGTGTCATAACCGATCGCCTCTGCGATGTTTGCGACTGTCATCGTTGTATTCGCGAGAAAATCCTGTGACCGCTCGATCCGAATCGTGCGTACGATCTCTGTGTAGGTCATACCCATCAGCTCTTTGATCAGACGAGACGTGTATTCGGTCGAATAGTGAAATCGCTTCGCGACGGTCTGTAAGGTCACATCGCGGTAATTGTCCTGAATGTACTGGATGATCGCGTAGCGCTGGACATCCATGCGGTCGCCGAACTGCGGCATCTGGACGGATTCCGAGTAGTTGCGCACGAGCAGGAAAAAGTCGAGCAGCAGCACATTCGTGATGCAGTGATAGTGAAATTCCTGCCGGTTGATGCTTTCCCATAGCATCCACAGAAAGGACTCACGGATCTGTCCGTCCATGCCGGAATGGAACAGGATGTAATCATTGGCACGCCGCGCATAGATATTGTTCAGAAAGAACGAGGACAGCTTGTTCGGTGTGTTTAGGAAATTATAAAACATGCTGTGCAATGAATTTCTGCGCAGCATGATATTGATGATGATGCTGTCGTCAAACACGCCGATGGAATGCTCCACCGACGGCGGGATCACGCAGAAATCGCCGGTTTTCATCGACAGCTCCTGACCGGAGATCGTCTGTGTGCATCTGCCGTCATAGACATACACCAGCTCAAAAAAGGTGTGCGCATGTACGATGGCAGGGCTGTAGCGGTTGTGCTTCTGCACGATGATACTATCCTTATCCGTCATGTCAAAAAAGAACGAATCTAAAAATTCCGGCGGGATCGTCTGCGGGACCTCCGGTATCAGAAGGTGTCTCCGGATGACATCGTCAATATCCTGTGACTCAATGTATGCATGGATCTGTCCGGCAAGTCTTGCCTCATGCTGCTTCTTATAAAACAATTCCTCCTCATTCAACTGATAGATCTGGTGCTTTAGCTGTTCGATATCCATAACACTTCTCCTTATCAAAATAAATCATTGTTCTTGATAAATTATAACATTCAATGTCAAATCCATCAATAGAATTGAGCAAAAATATGAATTTGAAAAAAGTTTCAAATGCCTATAATGAAATACAACAAGAGATCGCAAGGAACGGAGGCAGACAAATGAGTGAGCCAATTTTGGAAATGAAAAGCATCTGTAAAAATTTTGGGATCGTAACCGCACTGAAAAACGTCAATCTGAATGTGTACGAGGGAGAGATCCGGGGACTGATCGGAGAGAACGGATCGGGCAAATCGACGATCTCCTCCATTGCGGCAGGCATGCAGAAGGCGACATCCGGTGAGATGTACTTTCAGGGGCGTGTGTGGCAGCCGGAGAGCATGATCGACGCGCTGCAGCAGGGGATCGGAATGATCGTTCAGGAGAGCGGCACCATCGCAGGCATCACCGTCGCAGAAAATCTTTTTCTGGCAGAGCTGGAGCAGTTCAAGAACAGCTTCGGCATCATTGAAAAAAAGAAAATGAATGAAAAAGCAACGGAAGCGATGCGCGCGATCGGTGTGGAAAATGTCACCGGCGACATGCCGATGACACAGCTTGACTTTCAGACGAGAAAGCTCGTTGAGATCGCAAAGATCATGTTAAAGGATCCAAAGATCCTGATCGTGGACGAAACGAGCACCGCACTTTCACATGACGGCAGACAGCTTTTGTACCGTCTGATGGATCAGATGCGCGATGCCGGAAAGGCAGTCATTTTCATCTCGCATGACTTAGAGGAGATCATGGAGGTGTGCGACACGCTGACGGTGCTCCGCGACGGAGATCCGATCCGCACGTTCCGGAAGGATGAATTTGATGCGGACGAGATCCGTACCAGCATGATCGGTCGTGAGCTTCGCGGGGATTATTACCGGAGCGATTTCACGCCGAGTGCGGAGGAGACGGTCGCTATGGAAGCAGTGCTGCTGTGCGCCGGAGACGAGTTAAAAAACGTCAGCCTGACATTACATAAGGGTGAGATCGTCGGAGTCGGCGGACTTGCTTCCTGCGGAATGCATGCACTCGGAAAGGCGATGTTCGGAGAGCTTCCCTTAGAGAGCGGCAGTGTTGTGACCGGAGATGGGATCAAGATCACGAGTGCACATGAGGCAGTCAGAAATCATATCGGCTATGTGTCCAAGGATCGTGATACCGAGTCGCTGTGTCTGAATGCGAGTATCCGCGACAATATCGCGGTCGGCGGATTGGATCGCTTCGCAAAGGGCGGCTTCCTGATCACAAAGAAAAACGAAAAGCGTTATGTCCGGTCGCAGGTGGAATCGCTGTCGATCAAATGCTCGGATGAGCACCAGCTCGTTTCCCAGTTGTCCGGCGGCAACAAGCAGAAGGTCGTATTCGGAAAATGGATCGGCTGCGGCAGTGACATCCTGATACTGGACTGTCCGACGCGCGGTGTGGATATCGGTGTCAAGCAGGCGATGTATCATCTGATGACGCAGCTCAAGCAGGAAGGAAAGTCCATCCTGCTGATCAGTGAGGAGCTTCCGGAGCTGATCGGAATGAGCGACCGGATCCTCATTATGAAGGACGGCAGCATATCCGGCGAGTTCCTGCGCAGTGAGCTTCTGAGCGATGCAGACATGATCGGCTGCATGATATAGGGAGGTATTTACATATGAGATCAGAGACAAAAAAATCAAACACGCATTATAAGCTACGTCAATCCCTGATACAGCTCCTGCCGTTTGCGGCACTGGTCGTACTGTTTGTTGCATTCGTTGCGGTCGTGTCCTATAAGGGCTACCGGCTCGACATGTATCTGCAGATCGTGCTGAATGAGGGGATCGTGCTCGCGGCAGTAGCGACCGGAGCGATATTCATTTATACGCTCGGCACCTTTGATGTCAGCCTTGGTGCATCGACACTGTTTGCGGCGACGATGGGTGTTGTGGCGTACAACGCGACAGAGAGCTTTGGACTGATGGTGCTTGCGATCTTTGCGAGCGGTGTGATCTGCTCACTGCTCAATTCCGTGCTCGCATCGGTCTTTCACATACCGGCATTCGTTACGACGGTCGCGATGATGTCCGTTCTTACGGCAGTCGCCGGTCAGATCATTACGACAAAGGGCGGTGCACTCGGCGGTATCGGCATACCCGGCAGCGTGGTCGCACCGTTTGAGCCGATCGGTGTCAAGCTCGTCATACTGGCGGTATTTGTATTACTCTGCATCTTTATCTTTGATCTGACAAAGGCAGGACGCAGACAGAAATTCATCGGCGGCAATCCGCTCTGCGCGGCATTATCCGGTATCGAAGCAAATAAATATACGATCCTTGCATTTGTCATGGCAGGACTGGGAGTCGGGGTCGGCGCGTTTTTAACGCTGGTCTACACACCCTCAGTTACAACAACGACTGCATCCAGTATTGGTATGAATATATTCATCGCCATCGTGTTCGGCGGTATGCCGATCTCAGGCGGCGCGCGATCCAAGATCTACGCAGCACTGGTCGGAGGCTTTTCCTTTATGCTCCTGAACGACATTTTGGAGCTGCTCATCGACGGAAGTGCGGCATATGGGATCACACAGCTCATCAGTGCAGTGTGCTTCCTGCTCGTCGTATCCGTGACGAGTCTGAATTACAGATCGCAGCTTCTGCCGCGGTAAAGGATGCAGAAAACTTTTAACCATCAAGGGAGATCTAAGGGAGATCTGAAAGGAGAAAAACAATGAGTAAGAGAGTAAAAAAACTGGTAAGCCTGCTTCTTGCAGGAGCAATGGCAGCGTCACTTCTGACCGGCTGCGGTTCTGAGAAAAAGACCGCGGACGCGGCAAAGGACACAGCAACGGACACCGAGCAGGATGCTGCTGAGGACGGAGCTTCGTTAAAGCACGCAAAGATCGGTGTGCTGGTCAATGACGTGAGCGGTGAGGAGGCACTGGACTTCCGTTCCTACTACGAGGGATATGTGACCGACAATTACGATGTTGAGTTTATTTACACGGATGCACTGGAGAGTGCAGAGGAGGAAAAGACCGCGATCGAAAAATTTGCTTCACAGGGCTGTGATGCCATCATTTCACTTGCTAGCAATGACCGTGCACAGCAGATCGAAACCTGCGAAAAATACGGCGTTTATTATGCGGTCGCAGCAGGCGTGATGGACGACACCCTGTATGAAACCTACAAGGGAAATGAGTATTTTGTCGGACAGGTCGGACCGAGCACTGCCATGGAATATGAGGCAGGAAAGGAAATGGGTGCGTATTACAAGGAGCAGGGCGTGAAAAAGGTCGCTGTCTACGGCGCATTCATCCCGAACCCGATGCACGTATACCGTGTGGCAGGTATGCTTGAGGGACTCGGCTGCACCTATGGCGGAGAGAATGACATGGAGACTGTCGCAGGCGCACTCTTTACCGATCAGACACTGGATCTGTCCAAGGTCGAGGGCGACGTGGAGATCGTTTCCTACTTACAGGGCTACGGCGATACAACAACGGATGAGCTGAATGCAGCGATCCAGAAAACACCCGATGCATTCCTGTCTGTCGGCATGGCAACGACCTTCTTTGCACAGCAGTTAAATGAGGCAGGCATTTCCTTCTCAGACATTGATGCATTTACCGAGAAAAACGGTAAGTCCATGCGTGAGGGCACGCTGACCTATCTTGCAGGAAAGTATGCGTCCTCCATCGGACCGGTCTTTGCACTTGTGATGAATGCAGTGAACGGCAATGTGATCCGCGATGCGGAGGGCAATGCACCGTCACTGAGCCAGAGCTATCGTGTCGCAACGGATGTTGTAACCTTTGATACCTATTACATTTCCGATAAGGGCGATACCCCGATCTACAACAAGGGAGTTTTAGACGGCATGATCGGTACGGATGTGACCTATGACACCATCCGCACCGTTGTAGAAGCAAACTAACAGTTTAACAGTTACCCGAATGGAGGCAGCAGCTATGAGTATTCAAAAAAAGATCGCAGGGACGGCGGGGATTCCCATTTTAACATTTCTCGTTCTTGAGGTGCTTTGTCTGATGCAGGGCGAGCATATCATCACAAACGCAAAGAGCTTTGATAATTTTATCATTTACACGGCGATCGTGATGACCACGACGATCGCACTGTCCATCAACTTAAACAGCGGACGCTTTGATTTTTCGCTGGGAGCCATGGCTGCACTGTCCTCCGCGATCGGGGCAAAGCTAAGCTACGCAGCCCTGTCCGGCGGCAGCGGAAGTGCAGCGCTGATGCTGCTCTGCTGCCTGCTCGCAGGCGCACTGCTCGGACTTTTATCCGGCGGTATCTATGTGGTATTCCGCATCCCGCCGATCATCACATCGCTGGGTGTGACACTGATCTATGAGGGCATCCTCTATACGATCACGAGCGGAAAATATCTGATGAACGAGGTGCAGAACCCATCCATGTCAGCGTTCGCAGGAAACTGTGGTTATTCCGCGCTGCTGATCGTGCTCGTGCTCGCATTTGCGATCATACTGTTTCATCACACGCGCTTCGGCTATGACTATGAAGCATTGAAAAACGGTCAGAAGACCGCGGTCAACATGGGTATTTCTGAGGTGCCGAACGCGCTCTGGTGTTATGTGATCTGCGGCGGACTGATGGGACTGGTCGGTTTCCTCAATGCGGCACGCAATACGAACATCAATGGCGGACAGCTCAATTTCGGCTCCGTATCCATTATGTTCACGGCATTTTTACCGATGTTCATCGGCTCCTATATCGGCAGATATACGAATGAAAAGCTCGGATTTTTACTGTCCGCACTCTGCATGTCCATGTTAAATTCCACCTTTGCGGTATTGTCAAACGTGGTCACGGCATCCATGCAGTCCATCATCAACGCAGTCCTGCTCGTTGTATTCCTGATCTATCTGAACAATGAGCAGCTGTTCAAACGCATCACAAAAAAGTGAGGAATGGATCACCGTTATGACCAGAACAAACCAGAAGGAAAAGTGTGAAAAGCAAAAATTGTATCACGATCAGAAATTCGTGGAAAAAGGAATGAGCCTGCTCCCTGCCCTGCATGAGTCAGCGGTCGCCGTGCATCGGACGGTGACGATGCAGAAGGAGGGATCCGGTATACAGGTGCAGGAAACGGAAGATTATCGTGCGACGGAGCTTACGCGGGGCAGCAGGATCTGTCTGGATTTCGGCGATCATCAGGTCGGCTATCTGTCACTGCAGCTCGATTTTTCGGGCAGTCATCCCGATGCACCGGTCTGGCTGAGATTCCATTTTGCAGAGCATCCGGCAGAGCTTTTCGAGGATGCCAAAGGCTATGAGGGATGGATCTGCTCCTCGTGGATCGAGGTGGAGGAGCTGCATGTGGATGTGCTTCCGGCTCGGCTGGAGCTTCCGAGACGCTATGCGTTCCGTTACGTGACGGTCGAGGTCATCGACATCAGCAGCAAATTCCGCCTGCGGATCACGGATGCAGTATGCCGCTCCGTATCCTCTGCGGAGGATGCGGATCTTGCGGCATTTGATGCACAGAGTCCGTATCTGGCAAGACTGGATGCCATCGCCTGCCGCACGCTGCATAGCTGTATGCAGCAGGTATTTGAGGACGGTCCAAAGCGTGACCGCAGACTGTGGATCGGAGATCTGCGCATACAGGCACTGGCAAATTACGAAACCTATCAGAAAAACGATATGGTGAAGGCGTGTCTGTACCTGTTCGCAGGGCTTGCGATGGAGGACGGCAGAGTGGCGGCGTGTCTCTTTTTAGAGCCGGAGCCGGAAGCCGATGATACGCAGATGTTTGATTATTCGCTCTTTTTTGTCAATATCCTTTGGGATTATTACCATGCGACCGGCGATATCGAAACGCTGCGTGAGCTGTGGCAGACCGCGTACCGGCAGATCGGACTGGCAAAGGAACAGCTAAATGCGGACGGACTGGTGTGTGACAGTGACCGTATGGGCTGGTGCTTTACGGACTGGAACCTCGGACTGAACAAACAGGCGAGTGCACAGGGCATCTTTTTATATGCACTTTCTGCGGCGATCCGCATCACACAGGTGCTTGGGGAAGTGATGCAGGAGGAAGCGCTTGCAGAGCTGTACTGCAGATGCAGGAATGCAGCGAATGAGTATCTTTGGGACAAACGGCTGGAATGCTATGTCAGCGGTGCAGATCGGCAGATATCCGTCGCTTCGCAGGTCTGGATGGTGCTCGGAGAAGCAGTCACGGGTGATGCCGCAGTGCGGCTGATGACCCGCATGGATGCGATGCCGCAGGCAGAGAAAATGGTGACACCGTATATGTATCACTGTTACATTGATGCACTGCTGCACGTCGGACAGAAGCATCTTGCGCTGGAAAAGCTCGAAGCATACTGGGGTGGTATGGAGCGGCTGGGCGCGGATACGTTCTGGGAAATGTATGATCCGAAAGATCCGGACGAATCGCCCTACGGCGGCACGATCGTGAACAGCTATTGTCATGCGTGGAGCTGCGGACCTGCATATTTTTTACGGAAGTATTTCAAAAAGACAGAGGTGTGAACACATGAAGCAGACATATTTTGATATGAAACAGGCACCGTTTTTCCTGTCCGATGCGGACATCCGCTGGGTGACGGACACATGGCAGGGCATGACGATCGAGCAGAAATGCGGACAGGTATTCTGTCCGATGGGCTTAAATAACGATCCGGCGCTGCTGCGGCATCTGACGCAGGAGATCGGCGTGGGCGGTATGATGTACCGTGCGGATCACGCGGAAGCGATCCAAAAGACCCATCGTACCTTACAGGAGCTGTCGCCGATCCCGCTGCTGCTCGCCGCGAACACGGAGGCAGGCGGAGACGGACTCGCTTACGAGGGCACCTCTTTTGGAAAGCCGATGGCGGTTGCAGCGACGGCAGAGCCGGAAAACGGCTACCGCATGGGCTACATTGCATGTGCGGAGGGCGCGGCACTGGGCTTAAACTGGGCGTTCGCACCGATCGTAGACATCAATTATGACTTCCACAATCCGATCACGAACGTGCGCACCTTCGGCGATGATCCGAAAACGGTCACTGCGTTCGCATCCGGTTATCTTAGGGCAGCAGACGCGTGTGGCGTGGCAGCCTGCATCAAGCATTTCCCCGGAGACGGCGTGGATGAGCGTGACCAGCACATTGTGACGAGTGTCAATTCTCTTTCGGTGACGGATTGGGATGAAAGCTACGGCTATGTGTACCGCACGCTGATCGGGCAGGGCGCAAAGACCGTGATGGTCGGACACATCGCACAGCCGGCGTATGTGCGGGCGATCAACCCTGACGCGACGCGGGAGGAGCAGCTTCGACCGGCATCCTTATCACCGGAGCTTCTGACAGGGCTTCTGCGTGAGCGTTTAGGCTTCAACGGTCTGATCAGCACGGATGCGACACCGATGGTCGGCTTTACCGCTGCAATGCCGCGGCGGGAAGCGATCCCGCAGGCGATCGCGGCAGGCTGTGACATGATCCTGTTTAACAAGAGTCTGGACGAGGATCATCAGTATCTTTTGGAGGGTGTCCGGAGCGGCATCGTCAGCGAAGCGCGTCTGGATGAAGCGGTGCTGCGCATCCTCGCGACGAAGGCATCCTTGCATTTACATGAAAAGCAGGCAGCAGGAACGCTCGTGCCGGATGCGTCGGCGCTAGAGCTGGTAGGCTGCGCGGCACACCGCGGATGGGCGGAGGAAACGGCAGACCGCGCGATCACGCTCGTGCGTGATGAACAGGCGCTCCTGCCGCTGTCGGTGCAAAAGCACCGGCGCGTGTATCTGAACGTTATCCAAAAGGACACATCCACGGCGCATCCGTTCGTGGAGAAATGGAAGGAAGCGTTTGCGCGGGAGGGCTTTGACGTGACGGTGCGCGACCGAAGGGTGTCGTTGTCGGTCGCCGATTTTGCCGATCCGGAAGGCATGACGGCAGAAAAGCAGAAG
>CAZERX010000040.1:0-13111 GCA_964515045.1 uncultured Eubacterium sp. | reverse complement strand
GCTGATGCCCTACTCCGGCGGTCTGAAGCGGAACATCGTCCAGTGTCTGGATGATTTCGGCATTCCGTTAAAGCTCAGTCACACCGTCGTAGACATCAAAGGAAAAGAGCGTCTCACAGGCATCACGCTCGCAGCCGTTGACGAAAAGGGCAAACCGATCCCCGGCACGGAGGAGGAATACACCTGTGATACGCTGCTGCTCTCCTGCGGTCTGATCCCCGAAAACGAGATCTCCCGCAGCATCGGCGTGGATATGGAGCCTGTCACCTCCGGTCCTGTCGTAAATGAAAGCCTTGAAACAAGTGTCGAGGGCGTATTCGCCTGCGGCAACGTCCTTCACGTGCATGACCTCGTGGATTTCGTATCCGAGGAAGCTGCTGCTGCCGGACAAAACGCCGCCGCATATGTAAAGGCAGGCGGCGCGCTTGGCGAAAAGAGCACGGAGATCCCGATCCGCGCCATTGACGGTGTCCGCTATACCGTTCCGAAAAAGCTGCATATCAACCGCATGGCAGACGAGCAGATCGTGCGTTTCCGTGTCGGTGCTGTATATAAAAACTGCTACATCAGCGCATACTTAAACGACGAGCGGATCATCCACCGCAAACGGCAGATCATGGCACCCGGCGAAATGGAAGAGATCCGTCTGAAAAAAGAGCAGCTTGCCGGCTTTGACGGTTTGGCAAACATTACTGTAAAGATCGAGGAGGCGTAAACCATGGAAAAAAGAAATCTGACCTGCATCGGCTGCCCGATGGGCTGTCTTCTGACCGTCGAAATGGACAACGGCGAAGTAAAAAGCGTCACCGGAAATACCTGCAAGCGTGGTGACGATTATGCCAGAAAGGAAGTCACGCATCCGACCCGTATCGTGACAAGCTCCGTCTATGTGACCGGCGGCACGATCCCGATGGTATCCGTAAAGACCGCACACGATATCCCCAAGGAAAAGATCATGGACATCATGGCGGATATTGAGCATGTGACTGTCGCTGCACCGGTACATATCGGTGACGTGATCGTAAAAAATGCTGCTGATACCGGCGTAGACATCATCGCTACCAAGGATATCGCTGCAGTATAAAAGTTTTATGACATACAACAAAGGAGCAGTGCCGCGGCACTGCTCCTTTTCTATATGAATATCCATTCCCTTCCTTCAGCCTGCCATGCGTGCTCCGACGAGCGGCAGCTCCATCGGCATCTGCACCTTCGTCCTGCCCTCGATCATCAGCACCATGCTGTGTACATCATTTTCGATCTGCTCGTCCGTTCTGGACTTTTTGTGATAAACATAGTCCATGAGATAATAGCCGTAGGAGATCGTCGCAAAATGGATGCAAAAATCCATGTCCACCGCCGGATGCTCTGCCGCTCCCCTGCTCTGCAGCCGGCAGCGAAGCTCCTGCTCGATCGGCGGTGCGATGCTTTTGATCAGCTTCGGCCACTCGATCTGATTGACCACGCGGTTTAGGAACGAGCGCTCGTCGTCGATCACATCCAGAAGGTGCATCGTCCAGTCCTCAAGCGACTGCTCCGGATCACCGGAAATGCGCTCTACGAGATCCTTCTGTATGATCCATTCCAGCACATCGTATATATCCTTGAAATGGTAGTAAAAGCTCTGTCGGCTCATCTTTGTTTCGTCCATGATGTCTTGGATCGTAATCCTGCGAATTTCTTTTTTCTTCATGAGCTGCTTGACACAATCTGCAATCTTACGTTTTGTCGCATAACACATACCATTTTCCTCCTGACTGAAAAAAACTCACCCCTTGCTACATGTTCCACACATCCGTATTCGTCGTGGATATTGCCACTGCGCCGGCATCCAGTGCCTGCAATACGTCCTCCTTTTCTGCGATCAGTCCGCCCGCGATGATCGGCACGCCAAGCGTCTTTTTCATCCGCGTGATGATCTTTGGCATCAGCCCCGGCAGGATCTCTACGATATCCGCGTAATCCCCCACATGACGGCTCACATTCGACAACGCCTTGGAATCGATCACAAAGATCCGGTAGATCGTGCTGAGATCAAGCTGTCTGCCGCGCCGGATCTGCTCAAACCGCGTCGATATGATCCCATCCGCAGCCGTATACCTTGCAATGAAATCGACCGCCTCCTCACGGACACTCAGTCCTTGGATCAGATCCATATGCACCATGACCTGTTTTCCGGCTGCCTTCAGACGGTCAACGATGTCTGCGATCGAAGCTGCCTCGCCGTAGAGCACGAACACGACCGACGCATCCTCCACACGCAGGCACGCCGCAAGACCTGCTTCATCCTTGATCGCCATAATGACCGGATTCTCTGCCAATGCATCATATAACTGCTGCTTCATCGCGTCCTCCTTATATGTATACGGCGGAATGTCCAAAAAATGCCGGTCGAATTCCCGCAAAATGGTAATAAAAAAAGAGCATGACTTAGAGATAGCATATCTGCTATTTTCACGCCCTCTGCTCTGTTCTCACGGCTTCAATATTGGAATCCCTTAACTGTCTTTTATTTTACCGCTTCTGACATAAAAATACAACACTTTATTCTCATTTCGACAAATTTACACATTTTACCCTCAGATTTTTGTGTGGATTGCACAAAAAAGGGGATGCTATACATGCATCCCCTTTCATCAGTCCCATCAGAACTTCGGAGTCTTTTTCACATCCTCCAGCTCCTCTAGGATGGTATCCAGATCACTGCCGCACAGCGCACTGACGGACGCAGCAACGGCGCTCTCAACGATCGGTGCATCTGCCATGCAGACCTTCGTCGCATCGTATTCATCCAGCACCATTTCCGTCGTCATAACGGCGCTTCCCATATCCATGAGCACGATCACGCCATCCTCTGAATAAACCTCATCCACAGCCGCCTTAATGCGGTCATAGCTCGTTCCGAAGGAGCCGTCCTCCAGTCCGCCTGCCGCAGCCACGTGTGCACCGTCTGCCATCATTTTGGTCAGCTCTGCGATGCTCTCTGCCAGCTTCTGGCTGTGTGAGACGATCACGATTCCTACCATAGTCCCTCCTTAATATGCCTTTGCGATCTCCTTTAGCAGGAGCGTGAACGAGGTCGCGCCGGGATCCTGATGTCCGACACTCCGCTCACCAAGGTAGCTCGCGCGTCCCTTGGTCGCCACCATGGGCTTCGTCGCTTCAACACCTGCTTCTGCCGCAGACACGCCTGCTGCCAGTATCTCCGCTACTGCGGCACCGGAGCCTGCGGACTCCTTCATGGCATCGAGTGCAGGTACCATCGCATCAAGCATCGTCTTTTCTCCGGTCGTGGAACGACCGCGCGCCTTGATCCCCTCAATACCGGCTTCCAGTCCGGCGAGAAAATCCTCCATGCCGATCTCGTTTTTATCCCCGATCGTCATTCCCGCCTTCATAAATGCCGTGCCGTACAGCGGTCCGGAGCTTCCGCCCACCTTGGATACGAGCGTCATTCCGACGGTTTTCAAAAGGTTTCCGATGTCCTTGCCCTGCAGGGCTTCTGCCTGCTTCTCCACCTCAGAGAAGCCGCGCGCCATATTGATGCCGTGATCGCCGTCGCCGATCACATTATCGAGATCCGTGAGAAATTCCTTGTTTTCCTCCATGGTCTTTCCCATATCTAAAAGGATCTCCACTATCTTTTTCTGATCTGTCATTTTACAATCCTCTCATCCTGCATGTGCTCATGCTTTCATCGCCGGCGTATCTGCTTTCGCTGCAAGAAGCGCCTTCATCTCATCGTCCAGACGGAGCAGGGAGATTGAAAAGCCTGCCATGTCGATCGAGGTCATATATTCTCCGACGAACGTCTGTACCACGCGGATGCCTTTCTCTGCGAGCACGTCTGCCACGCGGTTATTGATGATATACAGCTCCATCAGCGGTGTAGAACCGGAGCCGTTGATCATAACGGCAACCTCACTGCCGCTGTAATCAATGTCTGCGAGGATCTTTTCCAACAGATGATCCGTGATCTCGTTCGCGGTCATCATCTTTTCACGGTGTGTACCCGGCTCGCCGTGGATGCCGATGCCGACCTCCATCTCGTCCTCTGCAAGCTCAAAGCCCGGCTTGCCGCTCGCGGGAATTGTGCTCGGCAGTGTCGCTGCACCCATCGTGCGCACATTGTCAATGACCTTCTGTGCGACTGCCTGTACCGCATCGAGGTCTGCGCCGGTCTCAGCGAGCGCACCTGCGATCTTATGTACGAATACCGTGCCTGCCACGCCGCGTCTGCCGACCGTGTATAAGCTGTCCTTTACGGCTACGTCGTCATTGACAACGACCTGCTTAACCTTGATGCCTTCCATCTCAGCCATCTCTGCTGCCATCTCAAAGTTCATCACGTCACCGGTATAATTTTTAATGACCATCAGCACACCCTGATCGGTCGCGATCGCCCGAATGCCCTCTAAGATCGCATCCGATGCGGGTGATGTATAAACGGCTCCTGCCACGGCAGCATCCAGCATTCCTTCTCCGACATATCCTGCGTGTGCAGGCTCATGTCCGCTGCCGCCGCCGCTGATCAGGGCTACTTTTCCTTCTTTTTTCTCTGCACGGACAACGACATTCTGTCCGTCCACTTTTTTCAGATAATTGGGGTATGCCTTTACCAATCCCTGAATCATCTCATCTTCTACTGTTTCGACGCTGTTGATTAGTTTTTTCATTGTAAATACCTCCACATATTGTTTGAAAAAAGAGCACGCTTACCGCTCATTTTGTACTACAATTACATCTTATCACGCGTATAGACAGTATTCAAATTGTATTTTAGGCTTTTTTTACACATTGGCAAATGTGACAAGGTGCGGTCACTCCGGCTGCTTCTTTTCCGCTCCCATGGGCGGTGCGTCGTTCCTGCCGCCGCCCATCGTCTGCTGCATGGAGCCCATGTCAGACAGGGTGATCGATGATGCGTCGATCAGCGCGGACGAGTCCTCCCGCTGTCCGTCCGTCGTGGACGGGATCGTGCCGTCGAGCTGTCCTAGGATGCTCTGCACACGCAGCTCACAAAACTGCGTCAGCGTCTCTACGCCGGTCTCAAATTCCTCATAAGTGCAGAACGCTGTCGGATCAGACTCCACATAGGGCGCGATCAGCTCCTTCGTTTCGGCGATCAGTGCGCTGATATCCGTCTGTTCGAGAAACTGTGCATAATACTCATGATAAAGCCGCGTATATTCCTCGTCTGCAAAGATCCATGCGAGCATCGGACGATCCTCCACCGAGCCGCCGGACACCGGTGTGTCGATCGGCGAATTGACCGTTTCCGTTGCATCCGATGCCTGAAAGCCGCCGAATGCGAGGTTATAATCCCACGGGATCATGGACAACTGACCGTCCTCCTCATAGAGATAATAATTGTGGATCATCGCACCGGTGTAGCTGTCGTCATTGCATAAGAAGCCGTGCACCACAAAGTAGCGGAGCACCTGCTCCGTATCTACGACCGATGCAATGTCCTCATTTTCACTGAGCGACTTTAAGGACGCGATCAGCCGCTTTTGATCTGCCGTGCTGACATCCGTCTTGGCATGGTCAAAAATGTTGGCATAGCTGTCGATATCGTCGTCTATATACTGCAGCTTGACATCCGCACTTCCCATTGACATGCCGCCGCCCTGCGGCATTCCTGCACCATCCGGCTGCTGCGGCATATCCTGCATATCGGGCATCTGTGCGCCGTCCGGCATTTCCGGTCGTTCTGACATATCCGGCATCTGCGCGTTATCCGGCATGTCAGGCATCTGTGCGCCATCCGGCATTTCGGGCATTTCCGCACCGCCCGGCATCTGCGGAGCATCCCCGTCACCACCGTTTTCCCGATGCTCCTTCCTGTTTTCCTCGAACTCTGACATGTCAAAATCCGCCATGTCGAAGTCCTTGCCGTTGCCCCTGCCGCCGCCGAAGCTCTGGCTGTCCGGCTTGTACACGGCTCCGTGATCACTGCCGAAGGTACGCGCGAGGAAGCCGTCCTCTACGTCCTCCACCGCCAGATACAGTCCCCAGTCCTCACCGTTGACCGTCACATACGCATAGCTGCAGAGCGGCGCGTTCACACCGTTTTCTGCCATCAGACGATAGGAAAGGTAGTCCTTCATATATGTGTTATCCTGTATGATATTGTTCAGACACAGCTTATCCAGTCCGTAATAGCTCTCCGATGCATCATAATGATCGAACTCGATCTTTAGGCTGTAACGGCTGCTTCCCATCTGCGACACCTGACTGAGCGAGGTATTTCCCTTCGCGCGTATCCCGATATTCCGGCAGGCTTCGCCGTCGATCACGACTGCTGCCGTCTCGTATTCCTCATTCTCGCAGGTGGACAGAAAGTCCTCCCAGTCATCCATGACAATGTCGATCGTGTGTACCCGCGAGGTGTCAAATAACCGCTGCTCATAGCCGACCGTCGCCATCGCTTCCACGCCGAGTGAATCCCCATGCATGAAAATGACCGTGACGAGCATGGCGAGCACCAGCGCCACAACACAGAGCTTATCCATACATTTGTGCGTTGACATATGCTCCTCCGTTATCCGAGATAATCTCCATTGTAGCTGACGAGTACGGCACTGCTCACACCGGACAGATCGGCAAGCGCATTCACGAAATCCGTATTTTCATCCGAAAGACGTACCTCCAGATTCAGCTCGATCCGACCTTTTTGTACCGACTTGCTCTTTACCGTGCAGCGCTTCGTGTGTTTTTTCAGATGCTCCATCGCACGCTGCTCCGCTGCATGATCGTCACACTGCAGAACAACGATATACGGATTGACGTGCGGTTTTTTATTTACAAATATAAGCAGCACGATACCGATCACGGCGCAGCCAAATACGGCGAGCGGGATCAGACCTGCGGCGAGCACGATACCGGTCGCGATCGACCAGAATAAAAATGCGATGTCGAGCGGCTCCTTGATCGCGGTACGGAATCGCACGATGGACAGCGCACCGACCATACCGAGGGACAGCACGACGTTACTCGTCACAGCGAGGATCACAAGCGACGTGATCATGGTCAGCGCGATCAGCGTCACGCCGAAGCTCGATGAATACATCACGCCGGAAAAGGTCTTTTTGTACACAAAAAAGATAAAAAGTCCGAGCGCGAATGCGAGCAGCAGCGTCAGTGTCATGTCTAACACGCTGACACTCGTTACGTTTTCTAAAAATGATGATTTGAATATGTCATTAAATGTCATGTTTTTATGTCTCCTTATTTGATGAAAAATGTTTAATCATACATCCGGCACGCCGCATATTTGGAATATGCCGACGGCATCCGGCTGCGAAGCTGCACGGCATCACGGATCACATCCGGCAGATACGCATCCCATTTGACCTCAAGGATCGTCTGCGCATCCGCTGCGGGTATCATCACACAGTCCGGATCCAGAAAATCCGTTCCGCACAGTCCGGTACGGATGTCATAGTCCAACGTCACGCGCACGTTTCCCGCCGCATACACGAACGGCTCTCTCGTATAATCCACGATCGTTCTCGGGCGCAGACCGCCGGTCTTCATTTTCACGTACAGCTCCTGCACGAGCGCGCGTCCGCTGTGCAGCATCCATTCCGTATCACCGTCTATGATCTGCTGTGCCTCTGCTGCCGAGAGCAGCACACGCTCCTTCGTGCCAAGTCCGCTCTGCTTGCTCTTTTTTTCCAGCAGGATCTCCGAGAGATCTCCATTGTAATAACGCATCCGGAACTTTTCACGACGGCTGACACCGTCCAGCTTTTCCCGCAGCGCGCGATCTGACAGATTGTCAAAATAAATGCTGCGGATCACATATTTTCCTTCTGCCGCATTCGCGTCCGTCCGTGCCACTGCCCGCAGACGCTGCCGGATCGCGATCATGTCCGATGCATTGATGATATGCTTCCATTCATGCCGATAGGTTAATTCTGCCACCTTTTCACCTCCTGTCTGTTCCATTTTCTGTAAAACCTCGTTCAGTATAAGGATAAAATGTGTTCAAATCATGTTTCCGTTTTGTTATTTTCCAAAGTTCATACAAAAAACACATTTGACTATCATTTTCATACAGAAAATGGTATAATGCTCCTTGCGGAGTGACCTCCGCGATGCCATAAGAATAGGAAAGGAGGATTCTGATGAAACGATTAGAGGACTATGTCCGCACAATACCAGACTTTCCGGAACCCGGTATTATGTTTCGTGATGTGACCAGCATTTTGCAGGACGCAGACGGCTTTCAGCTCGCGATCGATTCACTGCTCGACCTTGTAAAGGATGTTCCGTGTGATGTCATCGCAGGCGCTGAGTCCAGAGGCTTTATCTTTGGTGCTCCGCTCGCCTACGCGCTGAAAAAACCGTTCGTGCTCATCCGCAAGAAGGGCAAGCTGCCCTGTGAGACAGTTTCTGCATCCTATGATCTGGAATACGGTACGGCAGAGATCGAAATGCACGCCGATTCCATCCGCGCAGGACAAAAGGTCATTCTCGTAGATGATCTGATCGCCACCGGAGGAACGATCGAAGCGAGCGCAAGGCTCATCGAGCAGCTCGGCGGTGAAGTTACAAAGATTGTCTTTCTCATGGAGCTTGCCGGTCTCTGCGGCCGCGAGAGGTTAAAAAAATACGATGTGGATGCCGTCATCACCTACGAGGGAAAATAGGCATCTGAGGAGTAAAACAAAAAGAAAGGATCTGTTACACAATGGAACGTTTTTTCAAACTGAAAGAGAACAACACAACTGTGCGTACTGAGGTCATCGGCGGTCTGACAACCTTCATGACGATGGCGTACATCCTTGCAGTCAACCCGACGATGCTCGCAGCCGCAGGCATCGACCCGACCGCAGCACTGATCGCGACCTGTCTCGCTTCCTTCGTCGGAACGATGTGCATGGCGCTGATGGCGAACTATCCGTTCGCACTCGCTCCCGGAATGGGACTGAATGCTTACTTTGCATACACCGTATGCATCGGCTTCGGCTATGACTGGAGAGTTGCACTCGCAGCCGTTGCCGTTGAGGGTGTGATCTTTATCATCCTGTCACTGACCAGTGTCCGTGAGGCGATCTTTAATGCCATCCCCAGCACACTGAAAAAGGGCGTGAGCGCAGGTATCGGTCTGTTCATCGCATTTATCGGTCTGCAGGGTGCACACCTCGCTGTCAACAGTGATTCCACACTGCTGACTTATGTCAACTTCCGTGCGAACTTCCACACCGAGGGTATCTGTGCGATCCTTGCACTGATCGGACTGTTTATCATCGTCGTTTTACATATCAAGGGCTTCAAGGGCGCGATCCTGATCGGTATCATCGCCACATGGATCCTCGGTATGCTCGCACAGGCGACCGGTCTGTATCAGGTAACACCGGATGCCGGCTTCTATTCCCTGTATCCGTCACTCGGCTTTACCGACTTCTCCAAGTTCGGCGAGACCTTCGGACAGGTGTTCAAGGCAGATTTCTCCGGTGTCAGCATCGCGAACTTCATCGTTGTACTGTTCGCGTTCTTATTCGTAGATATCTTTGATACCATCGGAACACTCGTCGGTGTCGCTACCAAGGCTGACATGCTCGACGAAAACGAGAAGCTCCCCCGCATCAAGCCCGCTCTGCTGGCTGACGCGATCGCTACCTTGGTCGGTGCGATCTTTGGAACTTCCACAACGACAACCTTCGTGGAAAGCTCCGCAGGTGTCGGCGCAGGCGCAAGAACCGGTCTGGCTTCTGTCGTTACCGGCTTCATGTTCCTGCTGGCGATCTTCTTTGCACCGATCTTTACCGCAGTGCCCGGCTTTGCAACCGCTCCTGCACTGATCTTTGTCGGCTTTCTGATGGTAACGGCTGTCGTAGAGATCGACTTTAACGATCTGACCGATGCCGTACCCGCATACCTGTGCATGATCGCAATGCCGCTGTTTTACAGCATTTCAGAGGGTATCGCGATCGGCGTGATCTCTTATGTGATCATCAATGTATGCAGCGGAAAGGCAAAAAAGGTGACCCCGCTCATGTACATTCTGACCATCATGTTTGTGGCAAAATACGTGTTCTTGTAATACAAGATCAACATCAAAAAAGGACATCCCGCGGATGTCCTTTTTTATGTCCATAGATTTATCATTCATCAATATAGAACTGATTCTTGCCGTTCGCCTTTGCCTCGTACATCGCCTTGTCTGCCCTGCGCACCAGCTCCTCATAGCCTGCTGACGCGTCGGCTGCGATCACCACGCCGATACTGCACGGCACGGGAATGTGCACCTCGTCGTCCGGACTTATGTACTCGTCATTCAGACGCGCCATCATCCGCTTTAGTACCTCGCGGATCCGCGCGCTGTCCACGCGGCTGTCACAGCAGAACACAAATTCATCGCCGCCGTTCCGTCCGACGATGCCCGGCAGCTCCGTCTGCATGATCCCCGCCACAAAACGGATGATCGAATCACCGGACTGGTGTCCGTAATTTGTATTGTAGTCACGGAAATTATCAATATCCAAAAATCCGACGAGCACCGGCTCATCCGCATCCACCGCACGGCGGATCATCACGCGCATTTCTTCTTCGATCGCCTTTTTATTATGGATACCGGTCAGCGGATCGCTCTGTGCCAGTTGCTCAAGCTGCTGCTGACGTGCTTTTTCCTTGCGATGCTGCTGCTCCACATAACCCAGAAGCTCATTGATGCCGTAGGCAAGCTCGCCCAGCTCTGCCGTATGCTGTGCGGGGATCCGCAGTGAATAGTCCTTTTCCTTTCGGATCTGCACAAAGATCTGCATGATCTGTTCCAAGGGTGCCATCAGCCGCTTTGTCATGAACCGCTGTACGCAGATCATACCGACACCGAGCACCAGCAGCACAAATACCGCGGCAAGCCCATAGGTCAGATTTTTATCCCATTGCGCATCCAGATTTTCCGCAAGATAAACCTGCCAGCCGCCCTGCGGGAGCTGTACATAACGTACCATGTAATCATTGCCCCTGTAATGACTGCGGTAGACCGTATCACCTGCCGTCTTGTGCGCAGCCGCCGCAGCAAATTCCTGATTTTCTGCGTCCTCGCCGCCGGATGCGATGACCGAACCATGCCGATCCATAAGGAGGAACGTGCCGTCCGTCAAAAGCTCCGTATTTTTACACAGCTCCGTAAAATAAGCCGTATCCAGCTCCGCCACCACGTATCCGATCAGCTCCTTCTGCAGGTAGATCCCGCAGCACGCGGATACGAGCCGTTTCACACCATCATCCGTTTCACGGGTGTACACATTTCCGATCCGGAACTCACCGTTCCGAAACTCCTCATTGACGTGCGCCATCGCGCTCAGGGTTCCCCACTCGTAGTCCTCGCTGGAGCCTACGACCCGATACTCCCGATTGACGACGGACATGCTCGCCACATAGGTTCCCTCACCCGTCTGTGCACTTAGCAGATTGTCCACATAGCTCCGTCCGGCGATGCTGTTTGATTTTCCAAGACTATAAAGCACGGCATCACGGATCAGCCACGATTCGCCGACCGTGTTCATCTGCGTGCTCCGGTCGTTACAGAAGCTCTGGATACCGGTCACCTGATTGGCGCTGACCGCTTCCAGATTCTGCATCGCCATCGCATCCACGCGTCGGTTTGTCATATGGACAGACAAAAACCCCAATACACAGACCGGTATCAGGGTAAACAGCGTGAGCAGCGCAAAAATGCTATTTCTCAGCTTCATATAAAATATCCCTTTTCCGAAAAAAATGTAATATATCTTTCAATATATCACATTTTTTTCGTTCGGTAAAGTTTTTTACGGTCAGATGCTTATGACTCCTTGAGACCGTTGACGAGTCTGAATATACCGGCGATCGCGCCGTACAGCACGCCTGCGACCGGCCAGATGATCCATGTGAAATCCCACCGCAGCGTCCAGAAGCTCCAGCCAAGATATACTGCCGTCACCAAACACCAGTATACGGAGCCGATATGCTCCTGCTGCTTTTGGGCTTTCTTTTGGCTCCTAATGTAATCGCCCTGCTGCAGCAGGATGTCATATGAGCCGCGGATCACGCAGACATCTATGATCATATAGACACCGATCGCAACCAGTGCAAGCAGCAGCGTGACCATTGCGCAGCAGATATGATCTGCCGCATCCATCACTCCTGCGACCAGAAGCGGCACACACGCCATGATGCACATTACAACACCGATCGCGATGCCGCGCGTGTAGCTGCCCTCCTGCTCCTTGCGGCGTTCGCGTACCATGCCGTCTACACCGTATGCCGTTTCAAACACTTCGCTTTCCAGATAACGAAACTCATCCCCGCCTCTGCCGCTCATAATAAAGATAAAAACTGCGGCTGCGACCATAACGAGCAGGACGATCACTCCCACACACATTGCAGCGGACTCCGTGATGCCGAACATGCCCGCATCCGAAAAGCCTGCGAGCAGGACGAGCAGCGCCGGACTGAGGATACAGAGCAGCGTACCCAGTGCGACCTTCGGTGCCATCCGGTGACGATACTCGATAAACCGATTGGCTTCCTCCATAGATACCTGACGGCATGTCGTATGTTCCGTGTAGCTTTCCACGATCGCGTCCGTATCTCCGATCACATAATCATCCTTTAATAAGTAATCCGTGCTCACGCCGAAGATATCAGCGAGCTGGATCACCCGCTGCAGATCCGGTACGGACTGCGCACTCTCCCATTTGGATACGGACTGTCTGGACACGGACAGCTTTTCTGCCAGCTCCTCCTGCGACCAGCCGTTCCGCTTTCGCTCCTCCATGATTTTGTCTGCTAAGATCATAACTTCCTCTTACCTCCTGTGTTTTGTTTTTCACAGCTTACCCGAAAATATGGTTGCTGACTACCAATCCGGCTTTTCAATCTGTCAACCGGCAGTTGCGATCGCGTATTTTCGGGCTTTTTCCCTATGTTTTCATGTAAAATACATTATACGACAGATTACGGCAAACGTAAAATAGTTTTTTCAAAATGCAGATTTCTGATCCATTTTCCTCCATATAGGGTAGCAGACCAACGCGTGTTGTGCTAAAATATAGCACAGATGAATGATAAACAATACAAGGGAGGAACATCCAATGAACGATTACAGAATCGG
>CAZERX010000039.1:0-13603 GCA_964515045.1 uncultured Eubacterium sp. | reverse complement strand
AAAGCTCGGCGAGCTGGTAGCAGTACATGTGATCCCCAGACCTCATAACGATGTTGAAAAGATCTTACCGACGGTGAAATAGCCGAATGCACATCTGACACTTGAAAAGGAGTGCTTATGAAGTCATTAGGATTATTGGAGGTTGCGGGCGTTACCGCTGCGACAACTGCACTGGATATCATGTGCAAGACCGCAGACGTAGAGTTCGTGACATGGGAGCGTAAGCTGGGCGGACGACTGGTGACCATCATCGTACAGGGTGAGGTCGCTGCCGTCAGACAGGCGGTGGAAGCCGCAGCAGCAAATGGAATCAAAAAACCTGTCAACTATACGGTCATTGCAAGACCGCATGAGGAGATCGTGCGGCTGGTAGAGTTATCTGCGAGCAGGATGAAGCCGAAGGCTCCTGCACAGACCGCAGCACCGAAAGAAAGTGAGTCGTGATCATGGCAGAGAAAAAGACAACCGCTGCAAAGCGCACACCGCGCACGGCAGCAAAGGCAACTCCGACAGCAGCCGCTGCCGGTGAGAAAAAAACGGAGGTAAGAAAAATGGCACAGGAAGCATTAGGAATGGTTGAGACCAGAGGACTGACAGCAGCGATCGAGGCAGCAGACTCTATGTGTAAGGCTGCAAACGTTGTATTAGTAGGAACCGAAAAGATCGGATCCGGATTAGTGACCATCATGGTTCGCGGAGACGTAGGAGCCGTAAAGTCAGCAGTTGAGGCAGGCGCTTCAAACGCATCCAAGCTCGGGGAGCTGGTAGCTACACATGTAATTCCCAGACCTCACAACGACGTTGAGAAGATCCTTCCCACCGTACTGTAGTGATCTGTAAAAATGCAGACAGACTCCGGATGTCCGCAACGGATGTCCGGAGTAAAAAGAGTAGGAGCGTTTGTGAATATGGACGAGAACAAGATAGAGCTGATCACAAAGCTGGTGATGGAGGTTTTGAAGGATGATGCCGCAGCGGGCAGCAGCGAGGGCTATATGGTGCCGATCGGTGTGTCTGCGAGACATGTGCATCTGACGCAGGAGCACGTGGAGGTATTGTTCGGGGCAGGTTATCAGCTTACAAAGAAAAAAGAGCTGATGGGCGGTCAGTTTGCATCCAATGAACAGGTAACGATCGTTGGGACCAAGCTGCGTGCGATCGAAAATGTCCGTATTTTAGGACCGGTCAGAAGTGCATCGCAGGTAGAGATCTCTATGACGGATGCGCGCACGCTCGGTGTTGCACCGGTGATCCGCAATTCCGGTGACGTAGCAGGCTCAGCTCCGATCGCGCTGGTCGGACCGAAGGGCGCATTGTATCTGAAGGAGGGCTGTATCGTTGCCAAAAGACATATCCATATGTCGCCCAAGGATGCAGCAGCCGCAGGTTTGGCAGATAAGGACGTTGTGTCCGTTGTCGCATCAAATGACCGCGGAACGACCTTTGATGAAGTGCTGGTACGTGTAGATCCGAGCTTTACGCTGGAAATGCACATTGATACGGACGAGGCGAATGCCGCAAAGTTAAAGACCGGTGACACGGTAGTCATCAAATAAAGGAAAAAGACATGATTATAGGCAAGGTTGTAGGAAGTGTGATCTCCACACGCAAAAATGAAAATCTGGTAGGCAATAAGTTTCTGATCATCGAACCGATCCATTCGATGGCACATGCAGGTGATCGTCTGGTGGCGATCGACAATGTCGGTGCCGGAATCGGAGAGGCAGTGCTCGTTGCGACCGGAAGTGCTGCAAGAATTGGCTGTGGGATGGAAAGCGCACCGATCGACGCTGCAATCGTTGGAATTATTGATGAAGGTGTGAAACTGGAGTAATGAGATTATGATAGAGATCAATGAACTAATCAGTGTGGTAAAGGACAGCGGAGTCTGCGGAGCAGGCGGAGCGGGTTTTCCCTCCTACGGCAAGATCGACGCGCGGGCAAAGACGATCATTCTGAATTGTGCAGAATGTGAGCCGCTGCTCCGTTTACACCGGCAGGTTTTGGAAAAGTACGCATATGAGATACTGAGCACCCTGTATCAGATGGCATTGTCTATCGGATGCAATGAGGTCATCATCGGTGTAAAGGAAGCATATCGGGAAACGGTAGAGGCTGTGCGTGCACACCTGCGTTCGTTCCCTATCATATCAGTTGGTCTTCTGCCGGAGGTCTATCCGGCAGGAGATGAAGTGGTTTTGATCCACGAGCTGACCGGAAAGGTTGTCCCGCCCGGCAGCATCCCGATACAGGTCGGCGTGGCAGTATTTAACGTCGAAACGGTATTTAATATTTATCAGGCGTTGAAGCACGATCAGCCGGTGACGCACAAATTCATTACGATCACCGGAGAGGTAGAGCATCCGTGCACCAGATATGTGCCGCTCGGCATGACGGTGGCAGATGTGGTAGCATTAGCCGGTCGTGTAACGACAGAGCATCCGGTTTATCTCATGGGAGGTCCGATGACCGGAAATCTGTGCAGCAGATATGAATTGATCACCAAGACCTCCAATGCGATCATCGTACTGCCGGAGGAGCATCCGGTCGTACAGAAAAAAAGACAGAATACTCAGATCAGCATGAAACGTGCGATGGCATCCTGCTGTCAGTGTGAAATGTGTACGGATCTGTGTCCGAGAAATCTGCTCGGTCATCCGATCCAGCCGCACCTTTTTATGCGGGCAGCGACCAGTGGAAGCACACAGGATGTCGGCGTATTTTTAGATACATTTTTCTGCAGCTCCTGCGGACTGTGCGAGATGTACTCCTGCAATCAGGGCTTGTCGCCCAGATCACTCATCGCAGAGTACAAGGCAGGTCTGCGTGCGAACGGAGTGAAGCCGCCGAAGGTCGAGGCTGCTCCGGTCAGACGGCAGAGAGAGCTTCGCAGAGTACCGATCACGCGGCTGCGTGCGCGGCTTGGCTTAGACCGGTATAACGTGAAGGCACCGCTTGATGAGTCGTATATCATCACGGATCAGGTAAAGCTGAGACTCAGTCAGCACATCGGTGCACCGGCTGTGCCGATCGTAAAGATCGGAGATACCGTAAAGGAAGGACAAAAGATCGCACAGGCGGTGGAGAACGCGTTGAGCCTTCCGGTTCATGCATCCATCGCGGGTGTGGTAACGGATATCACGGATCGCGAGATCACGATCCGCGCGGCAAAGTAAAGAGTGAACAGATCGGATACCGGCTGATGTTGGACAGCAGTATGGTAAACGCACAGAGAGGAAATACAGCATGGGCAGAGCATTAGGAATGGTGGAATACAAGACCGTATCCACCGGAGTTTTGGCAGCGGATCTGGTGTTAAAGACCGCAGATGTAAAAATCATCGAGGCACAGACCGTTTGTCCCGGAAAATATATCGTGATTTTTGAGGGCGACATCAGTGCCGTTCGAGCGTCCGTAGATGCAGCGGCAGCGCGTTATCCGGAGCAGTTGATCGACAGCTTCCTGCTCGGAAATCCGCACGAGGGGATCTTTCCTGCCATATACGGAACCGCAGCGATCAAAAACCGCAACGCGTTGGGCGTTCTGGAAACCTTTGATGCGGCAGCGATCTTTGTAGCGGCGGATGAAGCGGCAAAGACGGCAGAGGTCGATCTGATCGAGATCCGCGTGGCACGCGGCATGTGCGGAAAATCCTATGTATTCCTCACCGGCGAGGTGGCAGCCGTTACTGCGGCTATCAGCAAGGCGCAGGATGCAGTCGCAGCACGCGGCATGTATCTCGACAGCTCCGTGATCGCGAGTCCGGATGCGCAGCTTTGGGATACGATCCTATAATGATCTTGGAAGCGAGAGGCTGTCGGATTACCGGCAGCCTTTGACAAACTACGGACAGATGGGAAAAGGTCAGCACAGGGGGTAAAAAATGCTTGCAGCAGAGAGAAGAAATGAGATTTTAGAGATCCTCAGAGAAGAAGGCAGGGTGATCGTCGCAGATCTCAGCAGAAAGTATGACGTGACGGAGGAAACCATCCGCCGTGATCTGGAAAAGCTGGAAAATGACGGATATGCGGAACGCACCTATGGAGGAGCTGTCGTTAAGGGAAACGAAAAGGACGAGATCCCGTTCCTCGTGCGGAAGCGTGAGAATGTTGAGGCAAAGATGCGGATCGCGACCGCATTATCCGAGCGCATCCATGACGGCGACCGTCTGATGCTCGATGCCTCCACGACGGCACTTTTTGTGGCACGCCAGATCAAGGACAAGAAAAATATCACGGTGATCACGAATTCCGTGGAGATCCTGCTGGAGCTTTCTGATGTGCAGGGCTGGAAGGTCTTATCGACCGGCGGCTCGCTGAAGGGCAGGGCACTGTCGCTGCTCGGCTATCAGGCGGAGCGCATGGTGGACGGCTTTTTCGTGGACAAGGCGATCATTTCCTGCAAGGGAGTGGATATGGTGAAGGGCTTCACCGATTCAAACGAGCTGGACGCAGGTATCAAAAAGCAGATGATCGGTTCTGCAACAAAAAGCATTATGGCAGTTGACAATGCCAAGTTCAATCATTTATCATTTACTCAGGTCGTTGACTTCTCAGGGATCGACGTACTTGCGACAGATAAGAAGCTCTCACCGGAGTGGGAGGCGCGACTGAGACAAAATGATGTGGAGATCATATATACCGATGAATGATGAAAAGATCTATTATTTTCTGATCAACGGCAGAGCCGGTGTCGGAAAAAAGAAAAATATCTGGAGACAGGTGTTAAAGCCGCGGCTCATCGAGCGCGGAGTCCGTTTTCGTGCATATGAAACGACGAGCACAAAGGAATTTTCACGCACAGTCGAGCAGATACAGGATGAGCACAGCGGAGAGCTTCGGCTGGTCGTGGTCGGCGGAGACGGCACCTTTAATGAAGCATTGAACCATATCCGTGATTTTTCGCGGGTGCTGCTGGGCTTTATCCCGACCGGATCTGCGAATGATCTTGGGTATGCGCTGGGGATCCCGTCTGATCCGGTGCATGCGCTGAACATGATGCTTCATGCGGACGGCACAAGTATGGATATCGGACAGACGGTATTCCACGAGGACGGAAGCATGCGTTATTTTGCGATCAGCTCCGGCGCGGGACTGGATGCCGGTGCGTGCAGTCAGGTCAGCCGGGGACGCTTGAAGGCGGTGCTGAACCGGATGCATCTTGGACTGCTCGCGTATGGGATCAGTGCGCTGCGGCTCGTGCTGCGCGGACCTCTGGCAGACGGACGGGTCGTTTTTACGGATACGGATGGGACTGAGCATGTGCGTGAGCTGAAAAACCTCTATTTCCTTGCAGGCATGAACCAGCCGAATGAGGGTGGGCACCTGATCATGGCAGACGGCGCATCGCCGTATGACGGCAGATTGTCTTATGCATTTGCATACGGGATGAAGCGTTGGCAGGCGCTGCTCGCACTCGGATTGCTTGTTTTACGGAAAACGGATCTGGTAAAAAAATATGAGGTGATCGACGCGAAGGACTGTAGTCTGACGCTGACCAGACCGCAGGAGGTACATACGGACGGAGAAACGTTCGGCGGCTATCGTCGGCTGACCATTTCCTGTCTGCCGGAAAAGCTGCGGATGCTGATCTGAAAAAAGTCATAAAATAAAACCCCTTTTCATACGATTTATTAGGATAAGTATCGTGTGGAAAGGGGTTTTTATGTCTGATCGAATACATATGGAATACAACCTGTATAAGGATATCACGGAGCGCACCGGCGGCGACATCTATATCGGTGTGGTCGGAGCCGTCCGCACCGGAAAATCGACGTTTATCCGCCGTTTTATGGAGCTGATGGTGCTGCCGAACGTGCAGGATGCGAATGAGAAGGATCGTCTGACGGATGAGCTTCCGCAGGCGGCAGCCGGAAAGACCGTTATGACGACAGAGCCGAAGTTTATCCCGAAGGAAGCCGCAAAGCTGCATGTGGCAGATGACCTCGACATCCGTGTTCGTATGATCGACTGTGTCGGATATATGGTGGAGGGCGCGGGAGGACACACGGAGGACGGGAAAGAGCGCATGGTAAAAACGCCGTGGTTTGAGGAGGAGATCCCATTCACGCAGGCGGCGGAGACCGGCACAAGAAAGGTCATCCGTGAGCATTCGACGATCGGGATCGTACTGACAACGGACGGCAGCGTGACGGATATCGACCGCGAAGCGTATGAGCCTGCGGAGCGGCGCACGGTGGAGGAGCTGAAGGACAGCGGCAAGCCGTTTATTGTCATATTGAATACGAATAAGCCGTACAGTGAGGCGACAAAGGAGCTTGCAGTCAGGCTGCAGGAGCAGTATGGTGTCGCCGTCCTGCCGATGAACTGTGATCAACTGCGTGCGGAGGATATTGACCGGATCCTAGAGGAGATCCTGTACGAATTTCCGATCAGCCGCATCGACTTTTTTATGCCGAAATGGGTTGATATGCTGACCCTCGATGCGCCGGTGCGAAAACGTCTTTTTACGCAGGCGAGGGGGATCTTGGATGCAGTGACGAATGTGCGCGATTTCCGTGAGCTTACGCTGCCCGAAACGGACGAATTTCTGTCGGATATCAGAAAGGACGGCGTGCGGCTGTCTGACGGTGTCGCGGCAGTCCGTATGGAGGTGAACGATCAATATTATTATGAAAACATCAGTCAGATGGCGGGTGTTCCTGTGTCAGATGAGTATGAGCTGATCTCGCTCGTTCGGACACTTTCTGCGAAAAAGCAGGAGTATGAAAAGGTGTCTGAGGCGATGGATTCCGTCCGGATGCGCGGCTACGGCGTAGTCACACCGACGCTTTCTGAGATCGAGCTGGATGAGCCGACGCTGATGAAGCACGGCAGCAAATACGGTGTGCGTATGCGGGCAAGCTCGCCCTCCATCCACATGATACGCGCGAATATCGAGACCGAGATCGCACCGATCGTCGGCAGCGAGGAGCAGGCACAGGATCTGATCAGCTATATTCGGGCAGGCGGCATGGAGGATGGCGGTGTCTTTCACACCAGCATATTCGGAAAGACCATCGGTGAGCTGATGGAGGACGGCATCCGAAACAAGATTAGCCGTATGGACGATGAGTGTCAGATGAAGCTGCAGGATACGATGCAGAAGGTCGTGAATGACAACAACGGCGGGCTGGTGTGTATTATTTTGTGAAAAGAGCGGCTTCGTGGCAGTATGCCGTGCAGGATGTGTACGCACGCGGGTAGATCGGATGTGCCGGTCTGCCGCGCGCGATGCATCGGAAGTGGGACGGTTACTATTTGATTGAATGTACACGAGAACATGCAGACAACTCGGAGATAAAAAAGAAATATTGTGAAAATAGAACAAAAAAGGAATCGAAAACGACCTGCGGAATGCAGGTTTTTTTCTGTTTTTACTAAAAATATTTTTCGTGATTGACATTGGATCGGAAAAGTAATATGCTGATTTTACAAGAGAAATGTACACGTGTACATTTCAGAAAAAACAAAAAAACCATAACGAAAAAAGGAGGGTTTTCACATGAAAAACAAAAAGAGATTTCTTGCACTCGGACTGGCAGTGATCATGGCGGTATCGTCTATCGGCTGCGGAAGTACGGCGCAGGACGCGAAAACAGACACGACTGATGATAGCGGAAAGGCTGAGGACAAGCCGCAGGCAGACACAGATGCCGCATCGGATGCAGAACCTGTCACAGTGACATTCTGGAATAGCTTCACCGGAGCCGACGGAGATATGCTGGTCGATCTGGTAAACCGTTACAATGAGGAAAATACGGATAATATTACGGTTGAGATGGATATTTCATCAGATTTTGACAGTCAGTTGTCTACGGCATTTGCGGCAGGTACAGGTCCGACGATGATCTTAAGCTCCAGTGCATACCGCTTTACCTATGGAAATTACCTGCAGGATCTCAGTGATGTGTTTGATAAGACAGATCTGGACAAATCAGATTTTATCCAGTCATATTTAGACTACTGTTCCGGACCGGATTATCTGTACTTTGTGCCGTTTCAGGTAGTCGGCTATTATATGTACTGGAATAAGGATCTGTTTGAAGCAGCAGGACTTGATCCGGAGACTCCGCCTGCAACATGGGATGAATGGCAGGAAATGGCAGCGAAGCTGACGGATGAGAGCAAAAACGCCTATGGTTCCGGTATTTCGTATGACTATGCATATCAGATCGCACACATCATCCAGCGGTTTGGCGGTCTTGCAGTCACCGGTGAGGATGGCGACTGGACTGTGAATTTTGAAGGCAATGAGGGATACGCAAAATTCCTGAATATGTATAAGGAGCTGATCGACAACGGTTACAATCCGTTAGAAGCTGATACAGATTCTATGGCGAGCGCCGGACAGATCGGTCTGACGGTCGGCGGTCCGTGGGTGACATCGGGACTGGATACTGCAGGTGTGAATTACGGAATCGGACTGATCCCGCAGGACGCTGCCGGTGATATGAATTCCGTCGAGGTATTGGGCTTTGCGGTAACAACGGCAGCGAGCGATGCAGAAAAGCAGGCAGCGTATAAATTTATCGAGTGGTGGAACACGGAAAATGCAGAGGGCAGTAGTCCCGCACTGGAATGGTCACTTGCAAACGGCTTCCCCGCATATACCTATTCTGTACAGGAAAATGCAGAGTATCAGGCGAGTGAAAAGCTGAGTGCCATGTCCGCAGCCAATCCGGATGCACCGACTGATTTTATCGTGGATTCTAATTTCCCCGGTGTCAATTCGATCGTGAATGATGTCATTCCGGAAATGATGAATGCGGTTGCATTTGATCAGATTTCGGTGGAGGATGTGCTGAAAAATGCACAGCAGACGGCAGTGGCAGCCTTTGAATAACATGTGAACGTCAGGCGGGTCAGGAAAGCTGTCCCGCCTGAATTTTAGAGTTGGAGAAAAAGGATGAAAGCAATCTTAAAATATTGGAATAAACCAAACAGAAGTGCATACCTGTTTTTGGCACCATCAATGATCCTGCTGCTGTTATTCAGTGTGATCCCGCTGTTTGTTGCATTTGGATTGAGCCTGTTTGATGTGCCGATCACAATGGATACGGCGCACTTTGTCGGACTGAAAAACTTTGTGGAAGCATTTCATGACAGCAGATTTTTGAACAGTCTGAAGGTCACGGTGATATTTACCTGTATAGAAGTTCCGATTCAAGTATTTGGAGCGATCGTGGTCGCGGCGCTGATCACCAAAAATAATCTGCGGAACAAGCTGTTCCGTGCCATATATTTTTTGCCTGTGATCTGTTCTGCAACAGCGATCGGTATCATGTGGAAAATGATCCTGCACTCGAATATCGGATTTATCACGGCTGTGTTACAGTCGATGGGACTGGGGAAGATCAATTTTCTGAATACGCCGGGGCTGACCATATTTGTTATCAGCTTCATTTCCATCTGGAGGAGCTTTGGTATTTCGGCGATCATCTATGTGACGGCGATCCAGCAGGTTTCAGCATCCCTGTACGAAGCGGCACAGATGGACGGTGCAGGAAAAATCCGGCAGTTTTTTCATATTACTGTACCTTCGATCCGTCCGACCTTCTGGTACATCCTGATGACGCGTTTTGCGGGAGCATTGCAGATTTTTGACATTATTTATATTACGACAAACGGCGGCCCGAATTACACGACCGAATCGACCGTGACCTATATTTATTCCAGGGCGTTTTCATCAAGCTCAAGCATGGGTTATGCATCGGCAATGTCCGTCATTTTGTTTGTTGTGATCATGGCTGTCACTGTGCTGATGTACAGAAAAATGAATAAGGAGGATTAAGAGGATGAATAAAAAAAGGCTTCGGGTAAAAGAAGCGGTTCCGTCGGCTTTGGTTTTCGTTTTTCTGGTTGTATTGGCAGTGCTTGTGCTGCTTCCGATCATCTGGATGGTATTCAGCGCATTTAAGCCGGAAAAGGAGATCATTTCGTGGCCGCCGACCTTTTTTCCGGATTCACTGACATTGCAGAATTTTCTGGATGTGCAGGATCGGATACATATTTCGCGTTACATGCTGAATTCTGTCATATATGCAGGTGGAACGACGCTGCTCGCCGTGGTAGTGAACAGTATGGCGGGATATGCGTATGCATTTTATGATTTCAAAGGAAAAAATGGGATGTTCCTGCTGACACTTGCAACGATGATGGTTCCGTTTCAGGTGATCATGGTTCCCCTTTTTCTGGTCGTCTTTAAGCTGGGAATGTATGACTCTTACTGGGGATTGATCATTCCGCGCGTCGCAGTTGCAGGATCGATCTTTATGATGCGGGCAGCGTTCGCGGGGATTCCGAAGGAACTGGCAGAGGCGGCACGTATTGACGGCTTGTCTGAGTTTGGTATTTTCTGGCGGATCATGCTGCCGCAGGTAAAGCCTGCCGTGATCACACTTGTGATACTGAGTATCAACGGGTCATGGAATGATCTGCTCTGGCCGATGATCGTCACGAGCAGAACCGAAATGCGTACACTGGCGAATGGTCTCGCTTTATTTATCGGACAGAACACGATCGAATATGGAGCAGCATTTGCGGGTGCGCTCATATCATTGCTGCCGATGTTCCTGCTGTATCTATTCGGACAGAAATATTTCGTCGAAGGAATGGCAGGCGCAGGGCTGAAAGGTTGAGGAAAAATATATGTTAAAAGGAAAGGTGTATTGTGATAAGACATTTACGGTAGGAGAGATCGACCCGCGTATGTATGGTTCGTTTTTGGAGCACATGGGACGTGTGATCTATACCGGCGTGTATGAACCGGAGCACCGGCTGGCAGATGACGATGGATTTCGGACGGACGTGCTGTCAGCAGTTCGGGAAATGGGTGTATCTGCGGTTCGGTATCCGGGCGGGAATTTTGTCTCCGGTTATCATTGGGAGGATGGAGTCGGTGCAAAAAGCTCACGTCCGGCAAAGCTGGATCTGGCGTGGCGTTCCATTGAGACGAATGCATTTGGTACGGATGAATTTGTCCGTTGGGCGAAAAAGGCAGGGGTGCAGCCGATCTTTACCGTGAATCTTGGCAGCCGCGGAATGGAGGAGGCGATCCAGTATCTGGAATACTGCAATTTTTCGGGCGGTACGACTTATAGTGAGCTGCGCAGAAAAAATGGAGTGGACGCTCCTTATGGGATCCGGATGTGGTGTCTTGGAAATGAGATGGACGGTGAGTGGCAGGTTGGGCATAAGACGGCATATGAGTATGGCAGGCTGGCAGCAGAGACCGGAAAGGCGATGAAGCTCATTGATCCGGATATTGAGCTGATCGTGTGTGGAAGCTCGCTTTCCAGTATGGACAGTTGTCCGCAGTGGGATCTGGAGGTGATGGAGCAGACCTATGAGATCGTGGACTATGTTGCGCTCCACCAGTATTATGGCGGACAGGAGAAGGGAACAAGGGAGTTTCTGGCGCAGACGTTGGATTTTGAGGAATATATCAAGACGCTTCGTGCTGCTGCACAGGTTGTAAAAAAGAAAAAGCGCTCCAAGAAAGATATGAAATTCAGCGTGGATGAATGGGGCGTATGGGCAGTGCCGGGAAACAGCGTAAACGTTGAGGTAGATAAGGCTCCGTGGCAGGTCGCACCGCCGATCAGTGAGCAGATCTACACGCTGGAGGATGCATTACTGTTCGCCGGTATGCAGATGACGATGCTGCGGAATGCGGATGTGATAAAGATCGCGTGTCAGTCACTGCTTACGAATATCAGCGCATGCATTATGACGGAAAAGGAGGGCGGGTTATGGCTGCAGACGATTTATTATCCGTTTTATTATCTGTCAAATTATGCGCGTGGCATTGTATTGGCTTCCGTCCAGCAGTCGGATGTTTATGCAAGTGCAGAATTTGCGGAGGTGCCGTATTTGGATTCGTTGATCGTCTGGAATCCGGATCAGCATCAGATCGCTGCTTTTTTTATCAATAAAAGTGAGGATGATCTGATGGAGACGACGGTATCCTTGCAGGGCTTTACGCTTACATCGATCGACTGCTCGATCGAATTTACGTCAGAGGATAAAAAGCGGGACAATTCCGTGGATCATACCGCTGTGATGCCGAAGGAAGCAGACAATGCAGTGCTGTGCGGACAGGAGATCCGTGTAAGCCTGAAGCCCATGTCGTTTGATATGGTGCTGATCCATACGGCGGAGTGATGTTCATTGCGATTCGGATGCGGTTGTGTTATACTCACAATAATTCAGAATGGATATAGGGAGACAGCAACATGCCGATCACAGTAAATGAAATAGCCGAAAAATGCGGGGTATCCAGAACAACCGTGCTGCGTGCGTTGAATGAGCAGGGCAGTGTGAGGAAAGCAACAAAGGAAAAAATACTTGCAGTGGCAAAGGAATATAATTACCGTCCGAATTTGCTCGCGCGGAGCCTGAACCACGGCAGGACGATGTCGCTTGGCGTAGTGACGATCAATGTGGAAAATATGTATTTTGTACAGTCGCTGAATATCATCAATAAAGAAGCCGATAAAAAGGGCTATTTTACAAACATTGTTGTCTGTGATGAAAATCTCGAATGGGAGCGGAAGCTGATACAGGGGCTTGCAGACCGGCAGACGGAGGGACTGCTGATCAGTCCGATCAATAAGGGAAAGGATTTTGAGGATTTTTTGCTGTCGCTGCACATTCCGGTCGTCTGTATCGGAAACCATGTGTCAGATGAGATCACGACGGTGCGGGTTGATGAGCGGCAGGCGGCGATGGATGCGGTGGAGCTGATCGCATCAAAGGACTATGAACAGATCACGTTTGTCTGTCCGCCGCTTGCGATCGGCGGTGAGCAGAATATTTTCACGCATGAACAGCGATTGCAGGGATTTGAAGCGGCTGCAAAAAAACACCCAACAATCTGTACACAGGTGATCGGTGAAACAGATTATCTGCCGCTGATCGCGGAACAGGTACAAAGAAAAACACATGGAAAGCAGGCTTTTTTGTGTTCCGGTGATGCCTATGCGCTGAACGTGATGCGCTGGGGAAGTCAGAATGGCTATGTGATCCCGCGGGATTTTGGTCTGATGGGCTTTGATAACATCAATGTTTTGGATTATGTTTTACCGAGACTGACCACGGTCTCTACGAATCTGGAGGGTGTGGCAAAAACGGCAGTGGCAGAGCTGCTGCAGCAGATCGAATGTGTGGAAGGCTATTCGCCGAAGTCGATCTATCTGAAGCATCAGGTGCTGGATCGGGAAACATTATAAGAGAATTAAAATGTGGTGGTGGAGCATGAAGCGTATGATGAAATGGATGTTTGGTCTGATCTTTTTAATGGTGCTGGTCGGAGCGGTACTGGTACTCGCAGCGATGGCGGCGATCCATCGTGGTGCGCAGGGCGCGGCTGTGGCGGCAAATACACCGGCGATCGTGCTGGGCTGTCATGTGAAGGACGGCGCTCCGAGCCGGATATTGGGTGAGCGGATCGACGCAGCGTATGTGTATCTGACGGAGCATCCGCAGGCGATCGCGGTGCTGTCCGGCGGACAGGGCGCGGATGAGGAGATCTCAGAAGCGGAATGCATGTATCGGGAGCTGACGGCGCGCGGGATCGACGGTGCACGTCTGTATAAGGAGGA
>CAZERX010000038.1:0-13723 GCA_964515045.1 uncultured Eubacterium sp. | reverse complement strand
TCTGATAAAAGCGACGCATAAATTGGAGATTGGAAACAGAAAAACCTTTCCCAAACTCCTTTGTTAAATCCTTTGAAAGCTGCTTCAAGGTTTGTTTGCCGTAGTCGGCACGTTCTTTATTTTCCTGCTCATGCTCAACAATGATCCTGCCGACATTCCAGTAAGTAGACAACAGCTCTGTATTTACCTGTACCGCCACACGCTGACGTGCATTTAATAATAATTCTCTAATTTCATTCATCATGGAATTAGTATATGTCAAGTCATTCATTTATATCGCCCTTTCGAGGTGTAAGACGTATTCAGTATAGCATGAAAACATGAAAAATTCTACTGGTTGTCTGTGCTTCACTTTTGAAAAATTCGCATTGATGAACCACACAAAACCGTTTATGTAGTAACAATACAGTATCAGAGAGAAAAATTTCGCTATTTTTTATTTTCGTCCGGTTTTTCCGCCATCTGGTCAAAATACTGGAGCAGGCGCAGGAGGATGGTCTGTTCATCATTACTGTATTCATCCAGACAGATCATGTGTGACTGCTCGCAGTCCAGCAGATAATCCGCCGAAACGTGCAGCAGCTTGGACAGTCGTACCAGATTGTCGGTAGACGGATAGCTGTCACCTCTCTCCCATGCAAGAACGCTGGAACGGCTCACATTCATGCGCTTTGCAAGCTCTGCCTGCGACATTCCCTCCTTTTTCCGCTGCTGTGCGATGCGGGAACCAAGCATTTCGATCATTCGTGTACCTCCGTAGTGCTGTTATATGATACTAAGATAGTACCAATTTGCTGTTCGATATAGCCGACATACACGACGGAAATACCGAACAGCCCGAAAAGCGGCATATTTACAGCGATCAGCCGGAGGAGAAGGGACAGCGCAGCGCTTGTTAAAATGCGTTCCGGCAGACTATAATACAACATATAAATATAGAAACGGTGCGCTCCATATGTGGATGGGGGCAAACACGGAGCGACCGGAAAACATAGGAGAAGGACAATATGGAGCGGGTGATCAGGGTCATGCTGGTGGAGAAGGATCCACCGACATGTATGGAATTTTGCGCGCTGTTGGAACAGGAGAGATCCATGCGGCTGGTTTTTCGTACCGGACGCGCGGCAGAAGCGCTGGATTATTTGCGGGTACATCCTTTGGATGTGCTCTTTTTGGATTTCGATGAAACGATGTCGGCAGATGAGCTGCCGGCACAGATCTTTGCGTGCGCGGCAGAGCGACCGCTTGTTCTCGTCATGACGGACATTGCGGATGAGGATGTGCTGCAGCAGCTACGAATGAGCGGTGTGGACTATATTTACCGAAAGACGAATCCGTCGTTCTCGCCCAAACGTATGATCGAGATCGCAAAATATTTGTATCCGCATCGCCACGCGGCTGCGGACGAACCGGAAGATGCGTGCAGCTCGGATGCGTTTGAACGTCTGGTCATCGCACAACGGCTCCGGCAGATGGGATTTTTGCGCAGATACGTTGCATTCGCATATGCGGAGGATGCGATCATCCAGCTTTTGCGGGCAGGTGAAAAGGAGCGGAAGCTCACGAGGGACATTTATCCAAAGATCGCAAAGCGTCACAAGATGAGCGCGGTCAGCGTGGAGCGATCCCTGCGCAGTGCGATCAAGTCCGTATTCACCGGCGTGCCGCCGAAAAAGATGTTCCTCGACTATCCGTTTCCGTACGACCAGCGCAGGGGCTATCCCACGAATGCGGAATTTTTGAGCAACTTCGCTGCGTGGATGCGTGAGGATGCGGAGCTTTTTGCCGAGGACGAGGAGCCGGATACGGAAAATAATGGATCACCGGCTTGAAACCGCGGGCGGTGCGTGGTATGATAGAGTCGTATAACGTAAGGAAGCGCAGCGGCGCACCGCTTTTGGCGGATCCGGAAACAGAGGTTTTTATGCAGCGGCTCACACAGCTTGATATGAGAGTTAGAAATTGCATAGTGTATCTGATGATCACGATGGTTGTCTTTGTCAGCGCGCTCACAGGCGAGATGCGTCTGGAGTCAGCACATGCAGAGCTTTCGGGGGAGTATCAGGCAGCAGTCGTTCGGGAGATACCGGATGCCATACAGGCGGAGGAGGCGTGCACGCAAAAGATGATCGGAGCGGAAACGAGTCTGCCCGAGCTTCGTGCATACCGCGCAATGGGGAAAGGTCTGCGTATTTTTCTTACGGAAATACAGATCGTGACAGGTCTGTGCACCGAGTATTCGGGGATCGGAATGGCAGAGGGAGAGGCTGACCTTCCGATATATGGGAGAGGACTTGTTACCATCATTCACTATATCCATGATCTGGATGGAAAGAAACCCCTGTAAACACAACTGAATACTGGCGTTATATGCCTATGCGGCTGATGTGCATAGGTCTGTTTGCGTATGCGAAGGTTTGCATAGGCTTGTTTTTGTATGGAAAAACGGGAGGAAGCAAATGGAAACAGCAGTTGTGGCATTGATGGCAGTCATCATGGCGGGCGCAGTGATCCTGTGCTGGCGGATCGAACGAGCATCAAATAAGGAAAACAAAACACAGGGAGGAAACGCAAAATGAATCCGTTAATCTGGGTTCTGGTGATCTTGGGAAGCGTTGCAGGAGTCGGAACGACACTGTACATCATCGTATCATTTTTTGCAGTCGCTGCATTCAAGATCTACAGAAAGTTCAAATATCATATTTCACTGTATGATTAAAAAGAGGGTAAAGGGTGTATTACATTTATATGGGAGTCTGCGCATGACGGCAGGCTCCCATTTTTACCGTTGAAAAAAGTCGCACGGTCAGCTATAATCAAAGAAGTCTTGGAGTTGGAGTGAAAGAGGATGGAGTGGTCGTATGGAGATCAGGGAATGTTATCAGTCTTTTGGCGGAGACTATGAGGATGTCAGAAAACGTCTGCCGAAGGAGGAACTGATCCAAAGATTTGTGATCAAATTTTTGGAGGATGACAGCTATGCGCGGCTGTGTGACGCACTGGAAGCGCATGATTACGGAGAAGCCTTTCAAGCGGCACATTCGCTGAAGGGAGTCAGCAGGAATCTCAGCTTCCGCAGGCTGTCGGGCTCGTCGGATGCACTGACGGAGCAGCTTCGGCACTGGGAGAGCGCTCCGGTGGATGAAGCGCTGTGCGCAGAGCTTTTTTCGCAGGTGCGGACGGATTATGACGAGGTCACGGCTGCGATACGGCAGTTGTAATGAAAGGTAAGGAAAAAATATGTATGCATTTCAGACACGCGTGCGTTACAGTGAGTGCAACGCTTCGCAGAAGGCAACGCTGACGGCGCTGCTGGATTATCTGCAGGATTGCTGTACGTTCCAGTCAGAGGATCTGGGCGTGGGGCTGGAATATTTGGGAGCACACCATGCGGCGTGGATCCTGAGCAGTTGGCAGGTCGATATCATCCGCTATCCGTCGAACGGTGAACGGATCGAGATCCGGACATGGCCGTATGAGATGCGCGGCTTCTACGGCTTGCGTAATTTTCAGATCGTTGATGAAGCAGGAGAAACGCTGCTGAAGGTAAATTCTGTCTGGGTCTTTGTCGATACGGAGAGCGGCAGACCGATCCGCCCGCCGCAGGAAATGCTGGACGTATATACGCCGGAGCCGCAGCTTGACATGGAATATCTCGGACGAAAGCTTCCGAAGCTGCCGGAGGGCAGACTGTGCGGACAGCTTGCCGTGCCGCATTATTTTATTGACACGAACCATCATGTAAACAATGCAAAATATATACTGCTCGGCGAGGAGCGGCTGCCGGAGGATTTTACCGTCCATCGGATCTGGGCGGAATACAAGCGTCCGGCGGTGCTGGGTGATGTCATTTACACCTACGCTTCGACAGAACCCTCGTGTACCGCGGTGCGCCTGTGTGATGCAGACGGCGACGCTTACGCGAACATTTTGTTTTATAATTAGGAGAAAACGATGAGATTAGGAGAATATCAGACACTGGAGATCGTAAAAAAGGTAGATTTTGGCGTATATCTCGCCGCAGAGCGCACCTCGCAGGACAAGGTGCTGCTCCCGAAATCACAGGTGCCGGAAAATGCAGTCATCGGTGATCGTATGGAGGTGTTCGTTTACCGCGATTCCAAGGATCGTCTGATCGCCACCTGCGCCAGACCAAAGCTCACGCTGGGCGGATTGGCGGTGCTCCGCGTTTCACAGGTCGGAAAGATCGGTGCATTTTTAGACTGGGGACTCGAAAAGGATCTGTTCCTACCATATAAGGAAATGACGGCAAAGCCGAAGGAGGGCGACGAGGTGCTCGTGACGCTCTACATTGACAAGAGCAGCCGTCTGTGCGCGAGCATGAAGCATCTGTATGATAAGCTCGAAACCGCATCGCCGTATGAAAAGGGCGAGACCGTGCGTGGCAGGGTCTATGAGTTCGGACACGATTTCGGCACGTTCATCGCCGTGGATGATAAGTATTCGGCGATGATCCCGCGCAGTGAGGATGCTTCGGATCTAAAGATCGGGGAGATCATCGAGGCGCGCGTGACCGGAGTCAAGGAGGACGGTAAGCTCGACCTCACGCGCCGCGAGAATAAAGAAGCGCAGATGGACGTGGATGCGCAGAAGGTACTGACGGTCATCGGCGAATATGCCGGAGTCCTGCCTTTTAATGATAAGGCATCACCGGAGATCATCATGCGCGAGCTGCAGATGAGCAAGGCCGCCTTCAAGCGTGCCGTCGGCAGGCTGTACAAGGAAAGAAAGATCGAGATCACGGAAAAGAGTATCCGTCTGTTATAGAAGGTATAAAAAAGAAATCCCGCAGGGCTTCCTGCGGGATTCTTGCGTCGTACATTTTGTCATGCGTAGCAGTCAATGTTTCCGCCAACTGCGGGATTGACTGACAATTCCATTGCATGGATCAGTGAGGCACCGCTGATCTCGCTCTGGTCGAGCTGTTTGCTCAGCATGGCAACCCCGATGTCTGAGGGTGTTTCTACGCCGCCGATACCGGACATATTCTGATTCATCTGGAATAAAGCGGAAGAAGCAAGTGCTCCGATCTGCATGTGGATCCCACCTTTCTGTAAAATGTATGTTAGCTGTATCCAGTATAGCATGGATCGGGCGTTCTGGCAATGAACAGCATCTGCACGGAGACGGAAAAATGTTCCAATATCTTGTGGTTGACATAGATTCATAACCTTGCTATAATGGGAACGTAATAAATGTAACAAATTTGTAATAAATGATAACAAAGTTGAAAGAACCACGATTTGGAGGTAGTATGAGCTATCAAGCATTACGGAGGACAACCTGCTGTGTTGCGAGCGCACTGATGCTGGCAACCACTCCGGTCAGCGTAGGAGCAGCACCGATCGCAGGCGCTACGGGTTTTACAAGCGTTAATGTAACATCAGAGCTGACTGCAAGTTCACCGAATTCAGGAATTTCACGTTTATTATCCCAGTATCTGGCGGAGAACACGCTCCGTATGGATGCGGTCGCAAAGCAGACCACGGCAGCAGAGACTGTTACGGCGGCTACGACGCAGGCAGCAGACACTGAGGAAACCGATACCAAGAAAGAAAAAAAGGAAAAGACCATCCGTGTTGTTGCGCAGGTTGACGGCTATGTAAATGTCCGTGCACATGCGAACGAGGACAGCAAGGTGCTCGGCAAGCTGTACGATGATTCTGTCGGCACTGTCATCAAGGAAAAGGACGGCTGGTACAAGATCAAATCCGGCAATGTGACCGGTTATGTTAAGGCTGATTACGTCAAGGTTGCGACCAAAAAGCTCTTAAAGAAGGTCGGCACACGGATCGCTACCGTGGATACACAGACCTTACGTGTCCGTCAGAAGGCGGATGGAGATGCCAAGGTCATCGAGCTTGTCCCGCAGGGCGAGGAGCTTCTCGTTGTCAGCGAAGCAAAAAAGGATGACGGCTGGGTCAAGGTGTCCGTAGAGGGCGGCGACGGCTATGTTTCCGTAGATTATATTACATTATCCACAGAGTATAAATACGCAGAATCCCGCGAGGAGGAAGCACAGCGTTTGGCTGAGGAGGAGGCTGACCGTCAGGCGGCAGCAGCCGAGGCTGAGGCAAGTGCACAGCGTAATTCCGATAACAGCAGCTCCGGACACAGATCAAACAGCTCAAGCTCAAGCAGTTCAAGCAGCAGCTCAAGCTCCGGAAGCTCACGCACATACAGTGCACCGTCCGGCTCGAACGGACAGGCAGTAGCAAATTATGCATGTCAGTTCGTCGGCAATCCGTATGTATACGGCGGTTCAAGTCTGACCAACGGAACAGACTGCTCCGGCTTTGTAATGTCTGTCTATGCAGCATTCGGCGTATCACTGCCGCATTCATCCAGCGCACTCAGAAGCTGCGGCTACGGTGTCAGTGTGGATGAGATCCAGCCGGGTGATATTGTCTGCTACAGCGGACACGTCGGCATCTATGTTGGCAATAACACGATCGTACATGCCAGCTCGCCGTCCACCGGAATCAAGTATACATCACCGATCACCTATCGAACGATCCTTGCGGTTCGCCGGATTTTCTAAACTACTATATGGATACGAAAGGAATCCCAGAAAAAATGGGGTTCCTTTTTTGTTCATTAAAAAAATCCCATAGAATGCCTTGAGATACGGAATTTTCAGAAATTAGAATGCAAGTATTTTTTTCACATTTTTGCAAAAAGGGCAAAATGCACAAAATAAAATTATTTACGAAAAAATCCCAAAGGTTCGCGTGCGCAGGTCAAAAAGTTATCCACATGCGGTCGAACGGTTTTATTGGAAAAAGTGAGTTATACACTGAGTTATTCACATTATCCACAGAAAAAGTGACAAAAATAGTGGTTTACATAGCATTCTTATCGAACGCGCGTTTTGTGCACATGCGATAAAGTTCCATGTTTTTCCAAAAAACGTAGAAAACCGCTTGACTTTTCAATAATATAAAAATAAGAAATTCTGTCGAAATATGACGAAAAATAGCGCAAAGTTGTCTGAAATCTTGCACCGGTTGAAAAAAGGCGCGTTGTCTGCTATACTATGCACGGACTGGCAGGTGACAAATACGGTGCCGGTTCGGGATAGGTGGATATAGGTGGATTATGATAAAACGGATACAGCTTCTGGGAATGACATTTCCTAACTATTCCCTGCGGGATGAGCTGCAGCTTGCTCAGGAGGCAATGTGGAATGACAGGCTCTGTCTGATACTGACGATGTCGATGCAGTCACTGATGCGCGTGAGCACGGGTGCATCCGTCGAGACGAAGGAGCTTGTGGAGCAGGCAGACGTGATCGTGGTGGAGGATCCGGAGATCCTGAGTGTTGCGGGGATCACCTCCAGCCAGCGGATCCGAGAAGCATCGGATCATCTTTTTTTCAAAGAGCTGATGAAGCGTCTGCAGCGCGGACAGAAAAAGATCTACCTCGTCGGTGCAAGAACTGCCGCGGTAGAGAAAATAAAGGAAATTTTGGAAACGCAGTATGAAAAGCTGCAGATCGTCGGACAATATAGCATAGAGGAATATCCGGACGATCTGGATCGTATGATAAATGAGATCAACAGTGCGGCACCGGATGTGCTTCTGTCCGTGATGCCGACACCCATACAGGAGGAGTTTCTCGTAAAGAACCGCGCCAAGCTGCTTGCAAAGCTGTGGTATGGTCTGGGCGAGAATTACGGTCTTCTGACAGAGGAAAAAGGGTTCCGCTCACGCATGAAACGGCTGATACATTTTGGCAGGTTCAAAATGCATGTCAGCAAGTATGATGAGGAAAGGTAATCAGAAACAGCGTGCGTATTCATAAAAAGAAAAAAGAGCTGGCGCGTGATTATGCGCTGCTCGTGCTCGGAACCGGTCTGATGGCATTCGCCGTGCAGGCAGTGTATGACCCGATGGGGATGGTGGCAGGCGGTTTTACCGGAATCGCGATCCTTGTCCGCAGGATGACTGCGGGCGTGCTCGGAGAGGGGATCCCGCTCTGGCTGACCAATCTGGTGCTGAATCTCCCTGCGTTTAGCGTGGCGTGGTTTGTCATGGGAAAGGTGTTCGTCCGGCGGACGGCGTTTGCGGCGGTGCTGCTTTCGGCGTGGCTTGGCGTGCTGCCCGCGATGGATCTGGCGAAGGGCGATTATCTTTTGGCTGCTATTTATGGCGGGCTGATCACAGGGCTTGGGATCGCACTTGTGTTGCGCACCGGCAATGCGACCGGCGGTACGGATCTTGTCGCATCGCTCCTGCATCGCAGATTTCGCAGTTGGTCGGTGGCGCGGCTCCTGCTCGTGCTGGACGGTGCGATCATTCTGGCGGGGTATTATCTGGTCGGTGCGAGACCGGCGCTGTATGCGATCCTGTCCGTGGCGATCGTGACCGGCGTGTCAGATATGATCCTCGACGGTGTGAATGACTCCAAGATGATCTATGTCATTTCAGACCGTGCGGCGGAGATCGCAGAGCACATCCTTTATGAAATGAAGCGCGGCTGTACGTCCATTCCGGCGCATGGGATGTATTCGGATGAAATGCGGAGTCTTTTGTTCTGCGTGGTCGGCAGGCGGGAAGTTCTTGAATTTAAGGACTGTGTCAAGGAGCGTGATCCGCGTGCTTTTGTCATTGTGACGGACGCGAATGAGGTGCTTGGAGAAGGTTTTTTAGAATATTAGCATAAAAAATGCACGGAATCTCTTTCCTTTTTTGCAATTTTGCATTAAAATGTAGATTACGAAGTCTTTTTTCTCCATTTTTCGACAAAAATCTTTTGTGGAAAATGTACAGAAAAAGTACGTTGTGATAAACAGGAGGAGTCGTATGATATCAAATCAGATCTTGCAGAGTACAATCGAGGGCCTGAAGGCGATCACAAGAAATGATCTGTGCGTGATCGACACGGAGGGGACGGTGCTTGCGTCTACATTTCCGGAGACGATGGAGGATTCGCAGGCTGTCCGGACATTTATTGAATCACCGGCTGAGTCGCAGGTGATCAGCGGCTGTCAGTTTTTCAAGGTATTCGATGAGCATCAGTTGGAGTATGTGCTGTTAGCGAACGGTGATACGGATGATGCCTATATGTTCGGAAAGATCGCGGCTTTTCAGATCCAGAATCTGCTGGTAGCATATAAGGAGCGTTTTGATAAGGACAATTTTATCAAAAACCTGCTGCTGGATAATCTCCTGCTCGTCGATATTTACAATCGTGCGAAAAAGCTGCATATAGATATTGACGTACCGCGTGCGGTATTTATAATAGAAACAAACCGTGAAAAGGACGGTACGGAGCTTGAAAAGGTGCGCAGCATCTTTCACGGCAAGAATCACGACTTTGTGACGGCTGTCGATGAGAAAAATATCATTGTCGTGCGTGAGCTGATGGAGGGCGAGGGCTATCCGGAGCTGAACAAGACCGCGGAGGTCATCCGATCCATGTTTGTCGGAGGCGGAAATCCTGACGTACATATCGCGTATGGTTCGATCGTCAAGGAGATCAAGGAGGTTTCGCGTTCTTATAAAGAGGCGCGCATGGCGCTTGACGTAGGCAAGATATTCTTTGAGGATAAGGATATCATTGCGTATGCAGCGCTCGGCATCGGACGACTGATCTATCAGCTTCCGATCCCGCTGTGCAAAATGTTCATCAAGGAGATCTTCGGGGGAAGATCACCGGATGATTTCGATGAGGAAACACTCATGACGATCAACAAGTTTTTCGAGAATAATCTGAATGTGTCAGAGACCTCGCGTCAACTGTACATTCACAGAAATACGCTCGTGTATCGTCTGGATAAGCTGCAGAAAAGCACCGGTCTCGATCTCCGTATTTTCGAGGATGCCATCACGTTCAAGATCGCGCTGATGGTCGTCCAGTATATGAAGTATATGGAATCTATGGATTACTGAGTGACCGGTTAGGAGGATTTATGATTGAACTTGAACATGTAAGTAAGTCGTTCTCGCAGGGGATCCCTGCGCTCAACGACGTGTCACTTCACATTTCAGAGGGCGAATTTGTATTTATCGTCGGAGACAGCGGATCGGGAAAATCGACGCTGATGAAGCTCCTGTTAAAGGAGCTGGAGCCGACGGAGGGCACGATCACGATCGACGGAACGAACATCCGCAGGCTGCCGCACCGCAAGGTGCCGTATTTTCGCAGAAATATCGGCTGCGTGTTTCAGGATTTCCGGCTGCTGAAGGATCGGAATGTCTATGATAATGTCGCATTTGCGCAGCGCGTGATCGGTGCGTCAAACCGGAGCATCAATAAAAAGGTGCCGGTCATGCTCTCGATGGTCGGACTGGCGGCGAAGTACCGCTCATTCCCGAAGCAGCTTTCCGGCGGAGAGCAGCAGCGTGTGGCGATCGCGCGTGCGCTAGTCAACAGTCCGCGGATCCTGCTCGCCGATGAGCCGACCGGAAATCTGGATAATAACAACGCGTGGGAGATCATGAAGCTGCTTGAAATGATCAATTCCCGCGGAACGACGGTGGTGGTCGTCACACACAATATGGAGATTGTACGTGAGATGGGCAAGCGTGTCATAACGATCCGCAAAGGCTCCGTGGTTTCAGATTCATTGACGGATGATATAGGTGGTGATGACTATGAGGATTAGTACATTGTTCTATTCGGTCAGACAGGGTATCAAAAATATCTGGCGGAATAAGATGTTTTCGCTGGCATCGATCGCAACCATGTCAGCGTGTATTTTTTTGTTCGGACTGTTTTTTGCGATCGTGACGAATTTTCAGTCGATGGTTCGCGACGCGGAGGAGGGTGTTGCTGTCACCGTGCTGTTTGATGAGGACATCACACCGCAGCAGATCGCAGAGATCGGCGACCGGATCAAACAGCGGCCGGAGGTATCTGCGTATAATTTCAAATCCGCAGAGGACGCGTGGGAGGAGTTTTCAGAGATCTATTTCGAGGGAAATGAGGAATACGCGGAGGGCTTCGGCGACGACAATCCGCTGCAGAAGTCGGAAAGCTATGAGATCTATCTGAACGATGTGGCAATGCAGGATTCGCTGGTCACTTATCTGGAGAGTCTGGATGGTGTGCGTGAGGTGCGCCGTTCGGAGATCATTGCGAATACGCTGTCGGATTTTAACCGTCTGATCGGCTATGTGTCTGCGGGCATCATATTGATCCTGCTGTGCGTGGCAGTCTTTTTGATCAGCAATACGGTCATGGTCGGCATTGCCGTGCGAAAAGAGGAGATCGGCATCATGAAGCTGATCGGAGCAACGGACTTTTTTGTGCGTGCGCCGTTTGTGGTAGAGGGTATCCTGATCGGATTGGTCGGCTCTGCACTGCCGCTTGCGCTGCTGTATGTGATGTACAGCCGGCTGATCGTATACATTATGGAAAAGTTTAATTTTCTCAGCAGTCTGATGAATTTTCTGCCGGTGCAGTCGGTGTTCCGTACACTGACACCGATCGGTGTGCTGCTGGGTGTCGGCATCGGATTTTTAGGCAGCTTTACGACGATCCGTAAGCATCTGAAGGTGTAGGTGTCGTTGGATTTGGATAGGAGAGAGGATATGTCTGACAGAGAGGAAACGTTCGGACAGACGGATGAGAGAACAGAGGATGACGCGCTGATCGCTGCGGCAGAAGAGCTGCGGGAGGATATGCGTTCCGTGCAGCGATCGAAACGCCGGATGCTTTTTGGCGGGATGGCGCTTGGTGTGGTGCTTGGAATGCTGCTCATGCTGACGTTTGGTGTGGTTCCGGCGGTGCGTATGCTCCGGTCGGGAGAGCAGACGACGGAGTCTGCGAGCAGTCAGTCAGACGGGATCCTGACACCCGCGGTGGAACAAAAGATCCGGTCGCTCACAGGCATGATCAATGCCATGTATTATGAGGAGGTCGATACGGAGGAGCTGGTGAACGGTCTGTACAAGGGACTGTTTGAGGGCATCGGCGATCCGTATACCGCATATTATACGCCGGATGAGTACGAAAATATGCTGATACAGGCAACGGCGACACTCAGCGGTATCGGCGCGGTGCTGCAGCAGGATCCGGATACGAGGCTGGTGACGGTCAATCACGTTTATGAGGGCAGCCCTGCGGAGCAGGCGGGCATCCGGAACGGCGATCAGATCATACAGGTGGATGATATCACGTCAACCACGATGGAGCTGTCGGAGCTGGTGACGCACATCCGCGGTGACAAGGGTACGGTCGTGCACTTGAAGCTGTATCGGGAAGGCCTGTCAAACTTCTTGGAGCTGGATGTGACGCGTGATGTCGTAGATGTGCCGACGCTGTCCGGACAGATGCTGGAGGATCACATCGGTTATATCACCATCGCAGAATTTGGTGACAAAACAGCAGAGGAATTTGCAGAGCAGGTGGACGAACTGGAAGCACAGGGGATGACCGCGCTCATCGTGGATCTGCGCGACAATCCGGGCGGCGTGGTGAAGTCCGTGACGGAAATGCTGGATCAGATCCTGCCGGAGGGCGTGATCGTATCGACGAAGGATAAATACGGCAAAGAGGAGGTCTATACCTCTGATGCATCGTGCATGGACATTCCGATGGCTGTGCTGATCAATGGAAATAGTGCCAGCAGCTCAGAGATATTTGCGGGAGCGATCCGCGATCACGATTATGGAACGCTGATCGGTACGCGGACCTTTGGTAAGGGTATCGTACAGAGCATCCGTCAGCTCAAGGATGGCAGTGCGATCAAGCTGACTACGTCGAAATATTATACGCCGAGCGGCGAAAATATACACGGTGAGGGAATTGCACCGGACATTGAGCTGGAATATGAATATCTGGGTCCTGAGGATGAGGACTATGATATAAAATACGACAATCAGATCCAAACGGCGATCGATGTCTTAAAAAAGGAAAGAAGGTGACATTTGTGGTAGAATTAGACCAGTACCGTTTTTTATTAAATACGTGGAAAGAACCACTTATGGAAGTGAGGGATGCACTTTGACCTCGCGAATAAGTCAAAGCGCATAGAGGAACTGGAGCGCGAGATGGAAGCGCCCGATTTCTGGGATAACACGGAGCTTTCCCAGAAAAAGATGAAGGAATTAAAGAGTCTGAAGGATGACATTGAGACCTATCAGAATCTGGAAACACATTTTGATGATATCGAAACGCTCATCATGATGGCGGAGGAGGAAAACGACACCTCGCTGATCGCAGAGATCGAGGAGGCAGTCGCAGCGTATGAAAAGACCTACGATGCCATCCGGATCAAAACACTGCTGTCCGGCGAGTTTGACGCGGACGCTGCGATCGTGTCACTGAATGCAGGCGCGGGCGGAACAGAGTCCTGCGACTGGGCATCCATGCTGTACCGCATGTATACGCGATGGGCGAATGCAAAGGGATTTTCCGTCGAGGTGCTCGACTTCCATGAGGGCGACGAGGCGGGCATCAAATCCGTGACGTTTCAGGTCAACGGCGAGAACGCCTACGGCTACCTCAAGTCTGAGAAGGGCGTGCATCGTCTGGTGCGTATTTCTCCGTTCAATGCGGCGGGCAAGCGTCAGACCTCGTTCGTGTCGTGCGATGTCATGCCGGATATCGAGGAGGATATCGACATTGAGGTGCGCGACGAGGACATCCGTATCGACACCTACCGTTCGAGCGGTGCCGGCGGTCAGCACATCAATAAGACCTCATCGGCGATCCGGATCACGCATTTTCCGACCGGTATCGTTGTGACCTGTC
>CAZERX010000037.1:0-13818 GCA_964515045.1 uncultured Eubacterium sp. | reverse complement strand
GTGAACTGCTCCCAGCCCTTTCCCTGATGGGAATTTGCCTGATGCGCACGCACCGTCAGCACGGTGTTCAGAAGCAGCACGCCCTGATCCGCCCACTTTTTCAGATAGCCGTTGTTCGGGATCCGACAGCCCAGATCATCCTGCAGTTCTTTATAAATATTAACCAGTGACGGCGGGATCTCCGGCTGCGTTTCCTGCACGGAAAAGCACAGTCCGTGTGCCTGATTCTCACCGTGGTACGGATCCTGTCCGAGGATCAGCACCTTGACCTCATTCAGAGGTGTCAGATGGAACGCATTGAAAATATCGTCCGCAGGCGGGTAGACCACATGTGAATGATATTCCTGCCTCACATACTCATACAGCTTTGCATAATACGGCTTCTTGAACTCCGGTGCCAGTACCGGCAGCCAGTCATTACTGATCATTGCCATTTGTCTGTCTCCTTCTCACCGTCTAACGACGCACGGATACTCCGCGGTCTGCCAGATAATTTTTCAGATCCATGATCTCAAGCTCCTTATAATGGAACAGCGATGCCGCCAGTGCCGCATCTGCACCGCCCTCGGTCAGTGCCTCATAAAAATGCTCTTTTGTTCCTGCCCCGCCGGAAGCGATGACAGGGATCGAAACATTTTCCGCGATCTGCCGCGTCAGCTCCAGATCATAGCCCGCCTTCGTTCCGTCACAGTCCATACTCGTCAGCAGGATCTCTCCGGCTCCCATCCGGTCTGCCTGCATCGCCCACTCGACCGCATCCAGTCCGACATCGATCCGTCCGCCGTTCTTATACACGTTCCAGCCGCTTCCGTCCGCACGCCGTCTCGCATCGATCGCTACGACCACACACTGGCTGCCGAACTTGTCCGCTGCCTCACTGATCAGCTCCGGTCGGTTGAGTGCCGAGGAATTGATCGATATTTTGTCCGCTCCCTCACGCAGCAGCGCACGAAAATCGTCCACGGTACGGATACCGCCGCCGACCGTGAATGGGATAAACACACGCTCCGCAACCTTTCGCACCATATCCACAACGGTTTCCCTGCCGTCGGAGGATGCCGTGATGTCAAGAAAAACGACCTCATCTGCTCCCGCTTTATCATAAGCTGCGGCGATCTCTACCGGATCACCCGCATCCCTAAGATTCACAAAATTGACTCCCTTGACCACCCTGCCGCGGTTCACATCAAGGCAGGGAATGATCCTTTTGGTAAACATGTTACATGCCCTCCTTATCCGTAAGATCCGCAAACGCGCGCAGGATACCGAGTCCGACGGTACTGCTCTTTTCCGGATGGAACTGACAGGCAAAGATATTGCCCTGCTCCACGGACGCATCTGCGACATCACCATAAGTCGTCGTTGCCTTGACGATTGAGCGATCCGCTGCCTTGACATAATAGGAATGCACAAAATAGACATACGCTCCCTGCGCGACCTCACGATACAGCCTTCCGTCGTTCTGCAGATCCAGAGAATTCCATCCGATATGCGGGATCTTCAAACCATGCTCCGCCGAAAAACGTACCACGCTGCCCCGCAGCAATCCGAGTCCCTCCACGCCGGAGCTTTCCTCGCTGCCTTCAAACAGGAGCTGCTGTCCGAGACAGATACCGAGCAGCGGGATCTCACGCTCCGCCACCTCCGAAACGACCTTGTCCAGCTCGTATTTTTTCAACTGCTCCATCGCGTCACCGAACGCTCCCACTCCCGGCAGGATCACGCCATCCGCCCGCAGGATCTCCTGTCGGTCTCTGGTGATGACACTCTGCTGACCAAGCAGCGCCAGTGCCTTTTCCACACTCTTTAAGTTGCCCGCATCGTAGTCAATGATTGCGATCATAATTTATCTCCCATAAAAACGTTATTCTATACACTCCGCGTGCCTTCCGTGCACACACGAAACCTGTATCATCATAGCACAGATAGAAAAAAAAGTCGATAGCAGTCTCTTTTTTCATCCTGTCCCTACCAGCACCGGCGGCATTTTTCCAGTCCGAGCGCAAGCGCCTGCTCCTCAGTGAGCTGCGTGGCTTTATTAGGATCCATGTTCCCGCAATCGTTGATGCAGTGATATTTTTCACCGGTCGCGGAGCGCCATACCATGACGGATTCTGTTTCCTCCGATACATTCTCCTCCGGCTCTGTTTCCACGGCTGCAGCCGATAATGCACTGTCTCCGGTCGCATAGTCGATCTCGATCTCCGGCTGAACGTTATAACAGAACACGTGAAAACGAATGCCTGCACCGTTATCCTCCACGGACTCTGCCTCCATCCGTACACCGCGGGCGACCAGCTCATCCCCCGAAAAGACCGGTGTTACGCGGTACATCACATGATTGCCGGTCTCACGCACATAATCTGCCACCATATTTTCAAACGGAAGCATCCCTTCTACGTTCAAATATCTCGTTCCGGTGATCAGATTCCGTTCATTCGCATTCTCACCGGACAACTGGTAAGCGATCAGATGACAGCGGTTGTACAGATACCTTCCGTCTATCACATCGTATTTTACCGTATGCCATCCGGTCGGTCGGACGGGTCCGATATCCCCGCGTTCCTCTGTCGGCATCAGATCCTTTCCGACGCACGCATACGCAGCTCCACACCGCCCAAGTGCATCCAGCTCACTGTAATGCTCATAGGATGTCGTTGACAGCTCCGTATCCGAAAAAAGCGGCTCATTATCATTGAGCACGATATACGGCTCACCCTCATACGCAGGCAGACTGTCCGGCGACAGCGCAACCTCTGCCGAGAGCTGCTCCGGTTCTGTCTGCTCCTGCTGTTCCTCATCGGAATACACAGCTTCCGTGCTCTGCGGATATTTTGTTTCTGACAGACTTTCTGACTGCGTGCCGCAGCCAAACAGAAGTATCGCTCCAAGGAGCAGGGCGTAGATTTTTTTATTATTTCTCATCCGTGAACGCCTCTGCTCGTACAGCATATTTCATATTTTTCGCTGGCTGTTTTGCTCTGCACGCCAGCTCATCCATATAAAGCTCCGCAAGATATGACGGTCCATTTTGCCACAAGCCTGTGCTCTCATCATAAAGAGTGCGCCCTGTCTTTGAGGACAAAAAACTGTATAACACGTCATTTAATGCACAGCCTGTGTTCGACGCGATCTCCTCAACAGTCATAGTGATAAGCAGATCGATCGTATAATCAAGCTTCTCTTTCGATAGCATTACGTCAGCCATATTTTTTCACCTTTCACAAAATGCAGACAGTCCAGTGCCGCGGTCGTCTTGAAACAATATTGATCCTGCAGCCGATTCGGTAAGAGCTGTTTAATACAGAATGCATCCGCAGTCTCGCTTCCGATCACCCCGAAAGCTCCACCCAAATAAGCAGTTAATACTGCATTCGTTGCATCATCTGCGATTTTACCCACGATAACATCATAGTTCGACATTTCCATTTCTAACTCAGTAAATAGCTTCCGCTTCCGATGTGCCGCCACGCAATGCAGCCATTCATCGTCTGCGCCTGTGAAAAAATGTACCTTCAAACTGTTTTTCATATTCAGTTCATAGATTGATAAATAACCAAAATCCTGTTTTTCTGCGATCCGCCCGCTGATTGCTGCCTTAGCGATCGACGTTTTCAAAAATTGAACTGCTTGTTCCCGCGATGTCGTCAGATAAAAGCCCTGTCCAAAATCTTTCCGTTTCGCACACATCCCTATATCCGGCTGCCGCACCTCGCAGTAACTCCCGTGATAAAGAAGCAATCCATCAGTCAACTCACGCATTCACCGCTATCCCCTTTCCTGCTAAAAAATCCCCAATATCCTCAAGCACTGTTTCGTCGCCCTCACAATGGAATATCCCATAGCCCTTCTCAATATACTGAAAAATATTCTCTGTCCGAAACAACTCAACGACCCTTTCCAATGGCATCTGCCAGTCCTCTGACGCCAGCCGGATCAACCGTGTCTGCATAAATGTGATCTCTAACTGTTCGCTCATCGTATCGTCCTCTTTTCATCATATATACTCATTATACCATCGTTCTCATCGTATTCAACCTATTTTCCGCAAGCAAAAAGGACTGCATATTCGTTCTAAATACACAATCCTTTTTCTTTTCCTATTTCAGCTTTTCTGTCTCAGCTTTCCTACTTCAGCCCCAACTGCTTCAATATCTCATCAATTTCCAGTGAATATTCATCACGGTGACTGATCTCATACAGCTCCTCTGCACGCTCCGGTGTCACGTTGAACTGATCCTGCAGTTGCATTGTGATCTCTGTGACGAGCGCATTCATCTGGATCGTCACGGACCATTCCTCTGCCTTCGCTGAGTTCAGCTCAGACCGCCCAAGCGCACGCACCAGACAATCCAGTGCAAGGTCGAATTTGCGAACCTCCATCATGGAATAATAGGAATCCAGCTCCGTCTGCACGGATGCAAGCACCTTCGCCTGCTCGTACAGCTCCTGTCCTTCGACACCCAGCTTTGTTCCCTCCATCTGCTCATAGCTCGCTACATAATCGCCGCGGTCAAAGCAGCGCTGCGCTTCTTTTCGCGCATTGCCCCTGCTCAGCAGACTGCCGCTGATCAGGATCAGTGCCAGTACAGACAGCGCCACGATCCAGATCATCGTCACCGGTCCGCGCGGCAACGGCTTCTCCCTCGGAGTCACAGGCTTTTTCTTCTTTTCCTTTTTCTCACGGCGGGGCTTTTTCTCTTTTTTCGGCTTTTCTGCCTTCTTGGACTTCTGATCACCGTCCTTGTCAGCATCCTTGCCTTTTTTCTTTTTGTTCTTTTTCTTGCGCTTCTTATCCGCAGTCGCAGGCTCTGTCAGCTTATCACCGCTCATCGCGCGCAGGATCTCCATATTCTCATCGCTGATGTCACCGAGGCTGTCCACATCCTGCTTCATCTGCGCGGCTGCTTCCTCGTCCTCATCATCCTCATCCTCGCCAAAGAGCAGATCCAACAGCTTCGCCCAAAAGCCGGATTTCTTTTTCTTTTCAGCCGCCGTACTGCGCTCCTGCTTCTGCGTTTCCACAACATCCGCAGCATAAGACATGCTCTCCGGATCTCCGCTGATGTCTGCGAGCGAGATCGACTGCTCGTCTGCCTCCAGCATCTTTCCGATATCGGCGAGCGCCTCATCCTCCGTGCCGCCCTCCAGCAGACTCATGATCTCCTCATCACTCATCGTGCCTTCGCTGTCCTCGGGGATCAACTGCTCCTCACCGTCAGACAGCGCACCCAATGCATCAAGATCCATCGACGGCATGGAAAGATCATCCGCTCCGTCTGTTCCAAGCTCCATCCCAGACAGCTCAGGCTTTTCGTTCTCCTCCGGCAGTGTCAATCCGCCTGCTGCATCCATATCCTCAAAAAGACTTCCGAGCTGTTCCATGCCTTCCGGCAGATCGAGCGGCTTCGACATCGTGTCAACGAAACCGAGTGCATCCTCGTCCGCTGCGATATCCTCCTCCGGCAGCGCAGTAAGCGCCGGTTCCTCGACAGTCTCCGCTTCCGGCTCGCCGCCTGCGATCCCTGCAAGCTCTGCCATCTGCTCCATATAGCCGTCGTCCGTTCCGAGGTGCTCCCTTTCCTTCGCCTGCTGATACTCCAGTGCCTCATCTGCAAGCTCTGCCTCGTATCTCTCCAAAAAGCCATCCGCATCCTCATTCGTAAGCTCACGTTCAAATTCCCTCAAAAACTGATTCTCCCGAACCATTTCGAGCGCCTTCATCGTTTTCGGCGGCAGATTTTTCTTTGTCATATAAGGATCTGATGACATCTGCTTTTTCTGCTCGAAATCCTCGTCGAACTCATTCAGCTTTTCCGTTACATTATTCAGCAGGCTGTCCAGATAATCCTCATTGGTATGCAAAAGAAATCACTCCTTTCATCTGAAAAGTGAGAGTGCCGGAAACATGCGCTCCCAGACGCTCTCACTCACTGTTCCTTCCAAATCTAATCCATCCGAGCCATCCTTTGCTCCGGTCAGATGTTTACAATGATAAGTTCTGCTACTACTTATAACTCCGCACGATCGATCAACTGATCCACCGTATCTACCAGTTGTCCGATCTCCGGCTTGGTCAACTGCGCATCTGCGCCAAGCTGTTCACCCTTACGCCGCATTTCCTCATTCACAAGGGATGAGAAAATGATCACCGGAATCTTTTTCAGCTTATCGTCCGATTTGACCAGCTTGGTCAGACGGTGTCCGTCCATGATCGGCATTTCTATATCTGTAATGATGCAGTGTACGTTCTCCTCGATCGTACCCTCCTTCTTGAACTTCTGCAACTGATCCCACGCTTCCTTACCGTTCGCGTTCACATTCAGATTGGTATAACCGGATTTATGTAAGCAATCCGTGATCAGCTTGCTGAGGAGCGGTGAATCCTCCGCCATCAGGATCGGCGAATCACAGCGGGCACGCTCCGGTCTCGCATCAATATCACTCACCTTTAATCCGGTGTCGGGGCTGATGTCCGTAACGATCTTCTCGAAATCAAGGATGATCACCAGCTTGTCGCCCAGCTTGATCACACCGGTGGATACGCCGTCCTCTCCGGAATTGATCGTCGCATCCGGCTCAATGATGTCCGCCCATGAAACACGATGGATCCCAATGACCTCATCTACATGGAACGCAAGATCCAGCTTATTGAAATTCGTGATGATGAATAAGCCCTTCTGCTCTCCCTCGACCGGAAGTGACAGACACTTTTTCAGACTGATCACCGTGATCATCGCATCACGCGGCATGAAGATTCCCTCCACCTGCGGCTGCGCATTCGGAATGGGAGTCACCGGCTGATATGACAGGATCTCACGAATTTTTGCAACATTGATTCCATAATGGTTGTTGTTCAGTGTGAACTCCAGTACCTCCAGCTCATTTGTACCATTTTCCAGCAAGATGTTTGTATCCATATGTGTTTTCTCCTCCCAGACCATACATTCTCTAAAAGCGCCGTCAGAGCCGACGCGGTGCTTAGATATAGTATAGCATATATTGTTTTAGAATTGCACCTTTTTTTTGTATTTTATAAAAAAATGACACGCGAGCTGTCCTCGCCATTCTGTACCTCGATCTCAAGCTGATCCACAGAAGTGATGTCATCATCTATCTGGAACAGCATGATCGTATCCGCACTGCTTTTGGCAGGGATCTTTTCCTCCCATGTCGCCAGATTCTCCGGCAGGATCGTAAGCTCTGCGGTCGCATGCTCCGTTCCGTTGACCGTCGCGCGGAACGTCGGGAGTATCTTTAAGATATTGCAGGTACGCGCCTTTTTCGTCTTATTCTGCAGCGTCACGTGAACGACCATAAGCTGTCTGCCTTCACCCGCCGTCACCGAACCATAGCTGTCCGTGAGCTGTGTACCGGTGTAGACCGCCTGTATCTTTTTTAAGCCGAGCGCTTCCTCCAATGCGACCGAAGGCTCTGCATCCGCCGCATCTGCCGTGCCCTGTCCGTCACCCGATGCGTCTGCCGGATCCTGCGCACCGTCCTGTGCATCTGCGGTATCCTCCGTCTGTCCGTCCGCTGCGTCATCTGTCGGCAGCTCGTCCTCCTCCGGCACATACACATACTGATAACCTTCTGTCTGCTTGATATTGTACTTTGCAACAATGTGAGCCGCATAATCCGTGATGATCGCCTGCTCGTTGTCCTGCAATTCGTAAGGCTCCTCCCCGCAGCCGGTCATCGCCAATGCTCCCATCATGGCTGCTCCTGCAAAAAGAGTCCTCCATCCAGATCGTTCCATGTATTCCTCCGCTTGTCATGCCGCGTCCTGCTGCGGCAGGTTTTACAAATATTTAATACCTATATCGTACCATTCTTTGCGCCGGTGTGCAACTGCATTTTATCCAATTCCAGCCAAAATTCGACTCCGTCCGGATGATTGCAGACCCCGCAGGCGCGATGGTGCGAGTCCATGATCGCACGCACGATGGACAGTCCGATGCCGCTGCCGCCGTATTCACGCGTGCGCGCCTTGTCAACCTTATAAAATTTATCCCAGATGCGTTCGATATCCTCCTCCGGTATCTGTGCACCGGTGTTAAACACGCTCACACGCAGCACTTCCCCGCGCTCCGTGTAGAACACGCGCACACATTTTTCCCCTGCGGCATAATGGATCGCATTGCTCAGATAATTGGTGATGACCTCCTCGATCTGAAATTCGTCGCCCCATACATAGGCGGGCGCTTCCGCAAATGAGAACGTGATCCCGCCCTGCTCGAACAAAAGCCTCGTATTTTCTGCGATCCCATGTATCAGCTCCGTGATGTCAAAACGATCGATCGTGACTGCATTGCTGCCGAATTCCAACTGGTTGAGCGTCAGCAGCTTCTGTACCATACGGTTCATCTTGTCGGCTTCGTCCATGATGACCTCGCAGTAAAATTCCCTGCTCTGCGCATCGTCATTGATGCATTCCGCCAATCCCTCCGCATAGCCTTGAATGAGCGCCAACGGCGTTTTCAGCTCATGTGACACGTTGGAAAGAAATTCCTTTCGCATCTCGTCGATCTGCTCCTTTTCGCGGATGTCACGCTGCAGCTCATTATTGGCTGTTTTCAGCTCGCCGATCGTCTGCTCCAGTGCTTCTGAAAGACGGTTCATGTACACGCCGAGCTGTTCGATCTCCTCACTGCCTCCGCCGGTCTCATATTTTGCCGTAAAGTCAAGCTCTGCCATCTGCCCTGCCAGATGCGTCAGTCTGCGGATCGGACGCGTGATCCGACGCGTCACGGCAACCACGATCCCCATGCTGATCAGCACGCCGCTCACACCGATGTAGGCGAGAAAACGGTTGGCGATCTCCACGCTCTCGCGGATGCTCTCAAGCGCTGTCCGCATCATCACAAAATTGCCGTCCTCCAGCGTTCCCCAAAGCACGAGATAATCTGCCGCCATCCGTGCATCCGTGACCTTTAGCACGGAGTAATTTTCTGTACTTTCCACCTTCCTGCGGTTCTCATCCGTCGCTGCTCCGAACAGCACATCCATAAACCGCCGGATCAGATTCGGACTGTCACTCGCCGTTGATCGGATCACGGTGCCGTCCGCGGAGATAATGAGCATTTCGATATTTCCGTTGGCGCTGATCCGTTCAAACTGCACGTCAAATGCTTCATCCGTCAGCTCATCCTGCCGCGCCGCACGGTTGATCGTCATATAACCGCTGACGAGCTGCCCCGTTTTCATTTTCGCATAATACTGCTCCAAAAAAGTCGTATTCAAAAACCAGCACAGTAATACTGTGCCGGTTACCAGTCCGATGATCACGATACAGATCTGCGTCGTGATGGAATGCCTGTGTGTCTGCCATTTTTTCATACTTCTTCACTGACCTCAAACTTATATCCCATTCCCCAGATGGTCTTGATATAATCACCGTAGCGACCCATTTTACTGCGCAGCTTCTTTACATGCGTGTCGATCGTTCGTGCATCTCCGAAATAATCATAATTCCATACGCTGTTTAAGATCTTTTCACGCGAAAGCGCGATGCCCGCATTTTCCATAAAATATGTCAGCAGCTCAAATTCCTTGTAGCTTAATTCGACCTGCTCACCGCCGATCGTCACGATATGAGCCATCCGGTCTACCGTGATCGCACCCGCACACAGTTGTTCGCTGTCCGCGCCCTGTCCCATCCGGCGAAGGATCGCCTCCACACGCGCAACGAGGATCTTCGGGCTGAAGGGCTTTGCGATATATTCATCCGCGCCCAGCTCGAAGCCGTTCAATTCGTCACTCTCCGCGCTCTTTGCGGTCAGCATGATGATCGGCACATCCGAACGCTCCCGGATCTCCCGACACACCTCATAGCCGTCGAGCTTCGGCATCATCACGTCCAATATGATGAGCGCGATGTCCTTCTGCGAATAAAAGATGTCGAGCGCCTCCTCGCCGTCTGCCGCCTCCAGCACCTCATAGCCCTTTTTTACGAGAAAATCCCGCACGAGCTTCCGCATACGACTCTCGTCATCAACTACCAGTATCTTCACCGTCATCTCCATATAATAGGGTCCTCTCTTTCTCCTGCACGACCGCCTCCCGCTGCTCTAACTCCTGCTGCCACGCGGAATATTTGTCCAACAGACGATTCTCATAATTGAGCACCGTCGGACTGCTGCTGCTGAACGCGATCGCAAACATCACAACGATCATTGCTGCCGCCACAATATTCAGCATCACGGAGCGCTGCAGGGAACGCCGGAGCTTTGACCGCTCCTCCCGCAGCGTATCCACCGTTCCGGACGCATCCGCGACACACACGACTGCTCCGACCGGAATCGGCGGTATCTCATCATTCGGTATCTGCGGCATCGTGCGCAGGTAATCCTGCAATTCCTGCAGATAAGCATAGCCCACCTGCGTCTGGAACATTTCCTGCTCGATCATCCGGCAATAGATCTGATGCACCTGCTCCGGATACTGAAAATCCACCCGTGACTTCATATAGCGGACACCGTCTGCCTCTTTTTTTGCTTCCCGATACAGATCTGCATCCTTATAAGAAAAACCCTCTACAACATTTTCATTTCTCAGCATATACTCTCTGTTTCCCAACTTTTTCTGAACGCTCTGCCGTCACGCGGTCACAGCGTAAACCTCCGCAGCTTCTGCACCAGATTATCCGCTTTTTCATTCAGCTCCATCGAATTTTCATCCATGGATGCCATGAGCGAATTGAGCTTCTGCACGGAATCCGTCACCTCTGCGGATGCTGCTGCGGAATTTTCCGCACCCTTTTCCACATCTGTGATCTGCTCGGAGATCTCCGCGATCTCCCGAATGGTCTTTTCTACGACCGTATGGATCATATCCACCTTTTCATTCGTCTTTCCGATCTCACGATCCAGCTCATCAAAGGAAGCGATCACCTCTGCCGTATCGGTAATGTTGGTACGGTTGCTGGCTACGACCTGTTCAATACAACTGCTGCACTCGCTGAAGCTCTCCATCAGACTGTCAATGATCATCCGGATATTTGTCAGCTCATTGGTCGTATTTTCCGAAAGACTCTTGATATTATCTGCAACAACTGCAAAGCCCTTGCCGGAATCTCCTGCACGTGCTGCCTCGATGGAAGCGTTCAGACTCAGCAGCTTGGTCTGCTCTGCGATCTCCTCAATCCCGTTGATGATGTCTGCCATCTTGGAGATCGTGCGGTTTGTTTCCTCGATCTTGCCGGAAATATCCTGCACCTGCGCATTCATGTCTGAGCTGCCCTTCTGCATCGTACCAAGCTGGTCACGCATCTGATGGGAACGGTTTTTCAATTCATTCGCATAAATATCGATCTCACCGACTGCCTCACTGATCTGTGTCGTGCCCTCCTGCATGGAGCCGACATTCTGCTTGACCCTGCCGATTGCCGATGCCTGATCTGCCGCGTCCGCTGCGATCCCGCCGATCGCACTGCTGATCTGATCAGATGCTTCCATCGCAGACGCAGACATATCCTTCATGCTGCCGGAGGACAGATTGACATCCTCTGACGTATGCAATCCCTCAGAGATCGCGTCGCGCAGATGTCCGACCGCCGACTGCGTATGTCCGAGCATCACGCCGATCTCGTCTTTTCGCCGGATGTGTGCCGTATCCGTGCCGATCGCCAGATTTCCGTTCGACAACTGCTCCAGATTATCCTGTATCACATTCAGACTCCGCATCAGCCGTCTGACGATGATCCCGGTGAGCAGGATCATCACGAGTATCAGTATCAGACTCTCTGCCGCCAGCGCACGCTCGCTGTTCCGAAAGATCTGTGTGATCCGTGCATTGTCAATACCGGACTCGATGTCATCCGTATAGCAGCCGGTCGTGAGCACCCAGTTCCACGGTGCAAACTTCTGACTGTATGCGATCTTTGGTGCTTCGGTCACACCGTCCGATTTGGTAAATACAAATTCATTGTAGCCGCCCTCGTCTGCGACCTTCATGATCTCCTGAATGATCATCACGCCGTTGCAGTCCTGCAGCTCCTTACGGTTATTGCCCTCCTGATCCGGCAGGATCGGATGCATGACCAGATTAAAATCCGTATCGTCGATCCAGATATAGCCGCCCTGATCGTCATTGTAGCGGAATACCCGCAGCGCCTCCTTCGCCTGCTCCTTTGCCTGCTCCTCGGTCAGCTCACCGCTCTGCTGCCTGTCATAATAATACTGCACGAGCGTAAGTGCCGTCTGCACCTGTGATTTGACGTTCAGCTTGTAACCGTCCAAAATGTCCTCATAACGGATCCCCTCGACCGTCTGATTGACACTGGAAAAAATGATCGTGGTCGTACCGCCTAAGATCACGCAGGTCAGTATCACGACTGCCGTAAATGCGATCGTGAGCTTTCGCGCCAGTGAATGTTTCCCCCTCATTTGTAAAGCCTTCTTTCTTTGTGATCCGCATACCGCAGATCGTTTTTATTTCTATATAGAATACAACGAAATAAAGCATTTTACAATATTTTTAATCGAGTTAAGCATCACAAAAAGCCAAAAAAAATTAATGCACTTAATTTTATGCAAAATTTCACAAAAGTCGTTTCCTTTTCGCACCGATATATGTTACAATGACATAAGTATAAGTCAGACTATGTGCAGCGTCTATGACTGCACATTCCGGTACTGACGCAGAACGATATCACAACGATCAGGAGGCAGCTATGAGTAAGCTAAAACAAAAGAAACCTGCAAAGGCAGCGCGACCGAAAAAGGCTCCGAAGCCTGCAAAGACCGCAAAGGCAGCGCAGAGCGGACGTAAGAATACCGGAAAGAAGCCCGCAAAGAAAAAGACGGGATCCATCCGCTCAAAGATCCTCATTCCGATCGCAATGCTGACGCTTGTGATCCTTGCTTCCGGTCTGCTGAATATCAACAGCATGCGCAAGATGCAGGAGATCAGCTCACAGCTAACGGAGCAGACCCTACCCGTACAGAATGCGCTGGACACTGCCATCGCGGATTTCAGCGATCTGCAGCGACTGATCTATGCGCACACGCTTTCAGAGGAAAAGTCTGTCATGGAGGAATACCAAGCGACGGCAGAATCGCTGTTTGCTGATATTGAATCCGCACTGACCACCTACGAGGCAGGACTGACCGAGGAGAACGATCTCTCACTGGTCAAGAATTTCCGTGAAAACTATGAAATGTATTCCTATACATACCAGACTGCGCAGCAGTTGAGCTACAGCATGATGAAAAAGCTGGCACAGTCCTACGTTCCGAATCTGATGCAGAGCGGTGCCGACACCATGCAGGCGCAGCTTCAGACCATGAAGGCAAATCTGCAGGAGGATCTCGACGCTGAGATACAGGCACAGTACGATAACTATATCAGTGCCGTGATCATGACCTTTGCCGCTACGATCGCAGGCATCATCATCGCGCTCATCGCACTGGCACTCGTGAACCGCAGCGTTGTCCGTCCGGTCAAGAAAACAACCGAACGCCTTGACAAGATCGTTGCCGATATCCAGGCAGGTCATGGTGATCTGACGGCACGTATCGACCACAAGTCCAGCGACGAGCTTGGTCGTCTTGCAAACGGAATCAATGTATTCCTTGAGACATTACAGAATATCATGGCACAGATCGTTGCCAATGCAGACCACCTCGGAAATGTGGTAAATACCGTTTCTGGAAGTGTCGGCACAGCCAGTGGAAATGCTTCTGACATTTCCTCACTGCTGGAGGAGCTGTCTGCTACGATGGAGGAGATCTCCTCTACAACGACCAGTGTCAATGACGAGGTTTCCGATATCAGTTCACAGGTATCCAGCATTGCTGAGGACACCGCGACGCTGAA
>CAZERX010000036.1:0-13831 GCA_964515045.1 uncultured Eubacterium sp. | reverse complement strand
ATCTGCAACGACCTTGGCATAGTTCGGCCGCAGAAAGGAAAGATTTCCGTACTCGCCGAAATGGATCTTGATGGCGGCGTATTTATCCTGAAAGTCTATCTGCTCAAAGCCTGCCGTGCGCATGAGGCGATGCAGCTTCTGCAGCAGATTCTCGTGTCCGGTGGCTTTGAAACTGGTAAAATATACCGGTGTTTTTTCCATGGTTTGATGCTCCTTTCAATAATCCCTGATGATAATATAATAATACCTGAACCTCGGTGCAGGTCAATGTTTTTTGAGAAATAAATTCATGTTTTCCAAAATCCTTGGCAGGGATCCGTTGGAGGAGCGCACAAATTCAGAAGTAATTCCGCCTGCTCTGCGCTATCATGTGTTCCGTTGACAGAAAACACGGAGGGCAGATGCTCCCTGTCCTCGCCGGAAAAGGAGATGGAACAATGGAAATGGAACAGATCAAAAACAACAAGCTGCAAAAGATCATGCAGTTTTCGATACCATGTATGATCGCGATGCTCTTGCAGACGATCATCACGATCACGGACGGATTTTTCACCGGAAATTATGTGGGTGAGCATGCGCTCGCGGCGATCAACCTCGGACTGCCGATCCTGTATTTCTATCTGGGCGTGGGACTTTGCGTAGGCGTAGGCGGAAGCGTGATCTGCGGGCACTGTCTGGGCGCAGGGGATCGCCGTCGGGCATCTGCGGTATTTTCACAGACGATGCTGACTGCCGTGTTGATCAGCATCGTCACATCCGTATGCGTGGCAGTCTTTTTCTCACCGATCAGGGATGTGCTGCGGGCAGAGGGGAGTCTCGGAGCTTCCTTTACGGAGTATTATCAGATCATGCTGTTCATGTATCCTCTGATGGTGCTCGGAAGCGTGGCAGGTATGTTCCTGCGCGCAGACGGCAAGCCGCAGATCAGCATGATGGCAGCCGTCGTGAGCTGTGTTTTGAATATCATACTGGATGCGGTATTCGTCGCAGTGCTCGGTATGGGTGTGCGCGGAAGCGCCGTTGCGTCGCTGATCGCACAGGGGATCGCGACGCTGATGCAGGTTCTCATATTCCTTGGACGCTCATCCGGTCTGCGGTTCTGCCGCTTCCGCTTTGACCGGAAAGTAAACAGGGAGATGCTGCTCAACGGTTCGTCTGAGTTTATCGGTGAAATGGCGAGTGCGATATCCATGTTTACGTTTAATTATGTGCTGATGAAATACGTCGGTGCGAACGGCGTGGCGGCATTTACGGTGCTCGGATACAGCGTTTACGGCTTTAGTATGATCTGCATTGGATTCGGGCAGGGAATCACGCCGCTCATCAGCATCTGCCGCGGCGCAAAGGATCATCAGACGGCACTGGAGATCAGAAATCTGACTGACCGGATCCTGCTCGTGCTCGGTGCGGTGATCGCCGTGGTATTCTTTTTTGCAGGACGACGCTGGGCGGGGATCTTCGGCTGCAGCAGTCAGGTAGCAGACATGGTAGCTGACGGCTTCCGGATCTACGCCGTGACGTTCCCGCTCATGGGATACAACGTGATCAATTCGATGTATTTCACGGGCTGCGGTGCGGCGAAGGAATCCGCGCTCATTTCATTCCTGCGTGGGATCGTTCTGCTCCTTGGGTTTACATTGCTTTTGTCCGCAATGTATGGTATGACTGGTGTATGGCTGGCTGCGCCGTGTTCGGAGACACTGACCGGACTGGTTTCCGCAGGGCTGATATTCCGGCAGAAGCGAAGGGAGGCGATCGCATAGATGGACGAAAAGGAGAGCACCGCGATCGAGAGTGCGGTGATCAATGAAGCGATCAATTACATTTTTGAGCACATTGACGAGGAGCTTACGGTGGATGATGTCGCGCGACACTGTGCGTACTCAAGGTATCATCTCACGCGCATGTTTAAGGAGCGCACGGAGGAAGCACTGTACCAGTTCATCCGCCGTGCGCGTCTGGAGCGGAGTGCGTGGCGTTTGAAGGTGCAAAAAGAAAAGAGCATCACGGAGATCGGGGAACATTATGGGTACTCCGCCTCAAATTTCGCATCCGCGTTCCGACAGCAACTGCACACCTCGCCGAGGGATTTTCGGCGGAGCAGCGAGGAGGCGGCGCAGCAGAGTGTTTTCGCGCACGGAATGACGCTGGACGAGCTGGAAGCGGCGCAGGATCGGATCACGATCGAATGGATGGACGATTTTACGGTGATCTGCGAGCGGAAGATCGGGAATTATCACCGTCTGGCGGATGAATGGTGTGCGTTCATGGAAAAATATGAGTCGCTTGCGGACGAGGATACGCTGTATATGGAGTGTACGATGGATGATCCGTCCATCACGGATGCGGATCACTGCATGTATGAGATGTGGCAGACGATCCCGCCGACGCATCCGGCTCTGCGGGTGGATACGGATGCGCCGTATCTGATACAGCATATTGCAGGCGGAAAATATGCAGTCTATCACTACAAGGGATATCCGCAGTTCATCTATATGGTGTATCAGGAAATGTTCTGCCGGTGGCTCGCAAAGACCGGCAATCAGCTTGACGAGCGGCAGATCTTTGACATTTACCGAAAGATCGAGCCGGACGGCTATATGGAGATCGACATCTGCTTCCCGCTGAAATAAACGGCGGCTGCCGCCGAGAGCAGGACAAAGGATACGACGACTGTCAGTGCGCCGACCGGCAGCGACCAGACGGCATACGGAAAATGTGCCGTGATAAGGACGGTATACAGCAGCCGGTCGAGCGGCAGACTGATCCCGCAGCCTGTGGCACATCCGAGCAGTGCATAGGTGAAGGCTTCTCCTGCGATCATCCGGAGGATCTGCCGGTCATCCATTCCGACGGCGTGCATCGTCTCATACTGCGTCATCCGCGCCGATACGCTCATGGAAATACTGTTTATGATATGCAGGAGCGTGACCAGTGCGATCACGGCGAGGAATGCATACACGCAGAAAACAAAGGCGTGATAGGTGCCGGAGGTACGCTGCTCGCGCTGATCCTTGATCCGACAGACATCCCCTGCGGTTTTTTGGATCTCCTGCATCGTTTCCTCAGTCGCATCGGCGGTCATCTGCAGCATCAGGAGCGATGCATTTTTTTCACCGGTCAGACGGACAAAGGTCTCGGCGGAGGTGATCAAGGTGAGCTTACCGCCGGTCAGACCGTTTTCGTTGAACGGATCGTTTTTCAGAAGTCCTGCGATGGTCAGCGTTTCTCCGCCGATGCTGACCGTGTCGCCGATATCCCACGGGCTGTCCATATCCGAGGTCGCCAGAACGTAGCTGCTGTCGCCGTACACCTTGGAGATGCGGCTGCCTTTTTTTAGTGCGTGATCCTTTTTCAGACTGTCCAGATCAAAGGCATCATAAGAAATGAGATCCGCACGAAAATCCGTACATGTATCTGTGTCTGCGTCTGAGCTTCGGTACAGCACGGCAGGAACCTCGAACGCACTCTGTCTTGCATAGACCCTTTTGACCCCGCGGATATTTTGAATGTCGGCGGCAAGCTCCGGTGAGAGCTGAGCCTCCGACGACGTGAGCACCACATCCGGCGCGGCGGCAGACTGCGGCATCAGATGATCGACCAGCTCCACCAGAACGGAAAAGCTGAAAAACAAAACGATGCTGAGTGCAAAGGAGCCGGTCATAAGGAGCAGATTTTTCTTATGGGAAACGGCGTGGCTGATGCCGAGTGCCGTTTCAATACGAAAGCCCCCGCTGTTCGCATTTTTCCGGACGGCAGCCTCCGTGCCTGCATTTCCGGACACGGCGGCGATGGGTGATACCTTAGAAGCCCGCTTTGCAGGCGCACCGGCGGCGAGAAATACCGTAATGACACCGACGAGGATGCCGCAGACGATGCCGAACGGACTGATGCCAAAGAGCGGGATCTCGGAAAATTCCTCACCTACGATAAAGCGGAGCACCGCACAAAGTCCCCATGTCGTGATGACTCCGGTGCAAAGTCCGACCGGAACGGCGGTTTTGCACCAGCTCAGCGCCTCCAGCCGCACAAAGCGGATGATCTGACGGCGGCTCATGCCAAGGCAGCGCATCATGCCGAAAAAGCGGACGCGCTGTGAAACGCTGCTGTTCATGCTGCCGGAGATCATAAAGATGCCCGCAGTCATGATCAGCAGAAAAAGCAAAGCGGCGACCGGAAGAACGGACTGTCCCATCCGGCTGTCCAAAAGGTCGGCGGCGGTGATCGCACCGTGCTTATCCGTGAGGCGGTTCTGCTCCATGCGGATCGCCATTTCTGCCATGCTGCATACGGCAGTCACCATAAATACGGCAAAGATGATGCAGAGCAGGGTCATGCGGTTTTCGCGGCGGCGGATCTTGGCAGTGATCGGGATGAGAGAAAGATAGCTTTTCATATGCGGTACCCTCCCAGATCCGTGAGCACGCCGTCGGACACCTGCAGCACCCGATCCGCGGTCTGTGCGACCGTCCGGCTGTGTGTGATCATAAGGATCGTCTGCTCGTATTTTTTGGATGCCTCTTTTAACAGGGTGATGACCTCACTCGTATTTTTCGTGTCCAGATTTCCGGTCGGCTCATCTGCCAGAATGAGTGCGGGTCTGGTAAAAAGTGCGCGTCCGATGGCGACGCGCTGCTGCTGACCGCCGGAGAGCTGGGCGGGCAGATGGTGTCTGCGGTCTGTTAAGCTCAGTACGGCTAAAAGCTCCTCCAGATAGGCTTTATCCGGCTTCTGGTGATCCAGCAGGGCAGGAAAAATGATATTCTGCTCCACGGAAAGCTCCGGCACCAGATTGAAGGACTGAAAGATAAAGCCGATGTTCCTGCGGCGGAAAATGGTCCGTCTGCGGTCGCTCATGGCAAAGATATCCTTGCCGTCGATCAGTACCCTGCCAGAGGTCGGCACATCCAGTGAGCCGATCAGATTGAGCAGGGTGCTCTTGCCGGAGCCGGATTCGCCGATGATCGCGGTATATTCGCCCTTGGGAACGCAAAAGCTCACGTCCCGCAGTGCCTGTACGGCGGCTTCACCGCTGCCGTAGGTCTTGGAAAGATTTTTTACTTCTAAAAGATCCATATGTGATCCCCCTTTTTTCTGCTGATTTCTTTTTGCTGAAAAAAGAATAGCACCCGAAGCCTACGCAGGTATTACAGCCAGCCTACAATTTTGTAGGGATCAGAAAATTGATCGTAAAGGTCGTGCCGTTTGGATAGGTACTGTCCGCCTCGATCGTGCCGTCGTGTGCTTCGATGACTGCCTTCGCGAGCGGCAGACCAAGACCGATGCCCTGCGTATCGTCCGGATAGCGGCTGCGGTAGAAGCGTTTGAAAATGTGCGGCAGATCCTCCGGTCGGATGCCGTCGCCGCTGTCTTTTATGATGATCTGTATCATGGAGGGAAAGCCCTGCCATGTGATGGTGATCGAATCGCCCGCGTGTGTGTGGTCGAGCGCATTTTTTACAATGTTTGCAAGTGCCTCGGACAGCCAGTCGCCGTCGCAGAAAAGAAAAAGCTCGTCTGATCCGTCCAGTGTGATCGTTTTCTCCTCCATTTTTGCGCGGTATGCAAAGAGAAGCCCAATCTCATGCATCAGGGCTGCGAGGTTTTCCTGCCGTTTTTCGAGTACGATCGAGCCTGCGTCCAGCCGTGTGAGCTTGAGAAGGTTCTGTACGAGCGTTTCCATGCGGTCAAGCTCCTGCTCGGACAGTGCGGCGTACTCCCTTACCTCATCGGGCGTGAGCGCTTCGTCCGCGAGCAGCCCATTATAGATATTTAAGGCGGCTAACGGCGTTTTTAGCTGATGGGAAATGTCAGAGATCGTGTCCTTTAGAAATTCCTTTTCACGCTGCCGGTTGTCGGCGTGTGCCTGCAGGGTCGCCATCATGGAATTGATGCTGTGGAACAGCCGGTATAAGGAGCCTTCCTTTTCGCATTCGATGCGTGCCTCCGTGTCGCCGTCCAGAAAGGCGCGGATCGTTGTGATCGCCTGTTCGATCTCTTTTTCTTTTTTACCGATCCGCATGTGAAGCCCCCTCATTCCATTTATACCCCATGCCGCGGACGGTGAGCAGGCGCGTCGGATCGCTCGGCTGATCCTCGATCTTTAGGCGCAGCCGCCGGATATATACGGTCAGCGCGCTGCTGTCGATATAATTGCCCGCGCAGTCCCACAGCGCGTCTAAGATCTGTTCCTTGGTGAGGATCTGATCGGGATGCTGCATGAAAAGACAGAGTAATTTGTATTCGGCAGCCGTCAGCTCCAGCAGCTCGCCGTTCTTAAACGCCTGACCCTGCAGCGGCAGAAGCTCGATACCGTTCGATCCCAGTCGTGCTTCGGTGTCGTGAAAGGCATTTGCCCGACGGAGCAGGGCGCGCACTCTGGACATCAGAACGCCCAGCTTGAAGGGCTTGGTGATATAATCGTCCGCGCCGATGTCCAGTCCCATGACGATGCTCGTTTCCTCATCCGAAGCGGTCAGGAACATGATCGGCACATGGGAATGCTGGCGAAGCTCCTCACAGAAGCTAAAACCGCTGCCGTCCGGCAGGGATACGTCAAGGAGCAAAAGCTCATATGCTCCCTCGCGCCATAGGGCACGTGCTTCCTTTAATGTCCGTGCGACCTCCAGCGTGAAGCCCTCCTTCTGGAACGCGAAGGAAAGTCCGCGGATCAGGCTGGGATCGTCCTCTAACAGTAATATCCGACTCATATACAGCTCCTTTTGCGGTTTGATCTTGATACGCTAATATCGTAATCCGTATTCGGGAGAATGTAAATGGGGTTTTTGGATCATTTCCCGCTAAAAGCCAGCAGAGCCTCATCCAGCTCAATGTCCAGCGTCTTATTGATGAGGTTTGTTGCGATCATGATCGTGGCAAATGCCGTGATGGCGACGATCTGCTCCTCGTTCCAGTGCTTTTTCAGTTCTGCGAAAAGCTCTGCGGGCACATGGTTCGCGTCCGCAACGATCGCTTTTCCGTATTGGATCAGAAGCTGTTCCTCCTCGGTAAATGAAAAGGTGTCAAAGTCGATGTCCAGATTTTTAAGTATTTTCCGAAAATATGCACTGCACAGCAGGCAGTCGTTTTCCTCGGAGATCGCATAGCAGAAAAAGTTGACTGCACGTTCGCCAAGGAACGCCTCGATGGTCCGTTCTAAGGGAAACCACTCCATCAGTGCGTGGTACGCCGGTACAGAGTGCAGCAGCGTCAGCTTCATGTTGGTGATCCTGCCGTTTTCGCGGATCTGTTCATCGATCAGAGTCTTTACCTCATCAGAGGCTTCGTCATAGTTTACTTTTGATATGTATGCCATTTTTTCTCCCCCTTATCTCGTTAATAAGCCTGCATCCAGTACAAATTGGCTGCCGGTCACATATCTTGCTTTCTCACTTGCGAGAAATTTTACGCTCTCTACCACATCGGTTGTCTCGATCCACGGTACCGGCAGCAGATTTCCGGCAGAACGCTCGGCAATTTCCACGGCTGTCGTGCCCTCAAGCTCTGCGAGACCGTCATTCATCGGTGTATTGACACCGGTCGGGTGGATGGTCAGCACGCGGATCCCATAGGGAGCCAGCTCGATCGCCTGCGAGCGCGCGAGACCGATCAGACCATGCTTGGATGCGGCATAATGGCTCATGCGGTTCATGCCGCGCAGTCCTGCGATCGAGGAATTGTAGATGATCACGCCGCTTTTCTGTGCGATCATATGCGGGATCACATACTTAGAGGTCAGCCAGCCTCCCTTTAGGTTGATATCGACAACGGCATCCCACTGTGCTTCCTCAAGCTCATGGGAATTGCCATAGGCTGCGATCCCTGCATTGCTGAACAAAATGTCGATGCCGCCGAACTGCGCGGCTCCCGTGTCAACGGCTTCTTTGACATCGCTTGCGTTTCTTACATCACCTGCAAAAATGAGGATGTTGCCGCCGAGCGCCTCTACGTCATCCTTCAGCTTCTCCAGATCCTCGTTTGATGAGCGGTTATATGCGGGATAAATGATCCGCTCGCCAAGATCAAAGGCGATGATATTTGCACCTTCCTCGGCGAAAGCCAGCGCGACTGCACGACCCTGTCCTTTTGCTGCGCCGGTGATAAAGATTGTTTTTTGATCAAATTCTTTTTTCATGCTTTTGTCCTCCGTGTAAAGTATTAGGAATGAGCCTGATCGGGAAATGCCTTGGCAAATGCCTGTGCGAGATCTGCGATCAGATCGTCGGCATCCTCTAAGCCGACGGAGATCCGCACGAGATCTGCCGGTATGTCTGCAAGCTCCTGCAGCTCCGGTCGAAGCTCAGAATGAGTGGTTTCGGGCGGGTTGGCGATCAGTGTGCGCACATCGCCGATGTTTACATGGTAGGACAGCAGTTGTAATGCGTTTACGAATACCTGAAATTGCTGCCGTGTCCCATTAAATCCGAAGGAGAATACCGCGCCGGCACCGTTCGGGAAGTACCGTTCAGCGAGATTTTTGTAACGGCTTGCGGCAGCGTAGGGATGTCTGACCCATGCGACCTCCGGTCGGCTTTCTAAATAACGGATGAGCTTTTCCGTGGTCGAGACTTGCTTGGAGAGCCGCTCGGATAAGGTGCTGAGACCCTGCAGCACCAGAAATGCGTCAAATGGACTGAGCGTCGCACCGATAAATTCCAGATAAAATGTCCGAAGGGATGCGACGAACGGTGAATCAGGAGACAGCTCTAGGGGAGTCCTCGGATTTCCAGCGAGATCCCGCATTTTATAGGATTTCGTGTGAAATTGCGGAAACCGTTCCGGATCATATGGGAAGCTGCCGCGTTCAACGATCAGACCGGCAATGGCGGTTCCGTGTCCGGAGATCCCCTTGGTCGCAGAGTATACGATGAGATCCGCGCCGTGTTCAAAGGGGCTGAATAAGTACGGTGTTGCGATCGTATTGTCAACGACGACGGGAACACCATGCCGGTGCGCAGCTTCTGCGATCGCTTCAAGATCACAGATCTCAATATTCGGATTGCTGATGGATTCCAGATAGACTGCTTTGGTCTGATCGTCGATCAGTGACTCGTATTCCTGCACATCATCCCGATGTCTGACGAATTTCGTAGTGATCCCGAATTTTGGGAAAAAGTTTGTGAGTGATTCCTGCGCGGCACCGTACAGCGAGGAGGCAGCGACGATATTTCCTCCGCCTTCGCATAGGAGCAGGATGGTGTATGTGATCGCTGCCATGCCTGAAGCGACTGCGATCGCGGCAGAACCGCCGTCAAGCTCTGCGATCCGTTGTTCCAATACGCTGACGGTCGGATTGCCGACCCTGCTGTAAATACCGCCGTTTTCTGCACCAGTCCACAATCGGCGCGCGCGGTCAATATCACCAAGATCAAAGGCAGCGGTCTGATAAATGGGCGGATTAACGGCGTGAAAATGATCGTCAGACGAATAACCCGCATGGATCCGTCTGGTGTCAAAATGGTAATTATTCTGGTTCATAGCTGTTCCTTTCTGCTCTGTTTGCGTATATAAAGTGAAAAAATCAGTATTCAAAGGATTGCAGAAAACGTCTGGCGCGTTCCGTGTCCGGAGACTTAAAAAAGCGTTTCGGTTCCCGACTTTCCTCTGCGATCTCACCGTGCTCCAGAAAAAGAACACGATCAGCGATCGCTCTTGCAAATGCCATTTCATGTGTGACGATCAGCATCGTGCTGCCGCTTTGTTTCAGTTGCAGTACGACCTGAAGTACCTCGTGCACCATTTCCGGATCGAGCGCAGCGGTGATCTCATCGAGCAGCAGCACCTTGGGATGCATGATGAGTGCACGCACGATGGCGACACGCTGCTTCTGACCGCCGGAGAGCTGTCTCGGATAATCATTCCTGCGGTCAGAGAGACCTACCGTTTTAAGCAGTGCGAGAGCTTCCTGTTCTGCTTCGGTGCGTTTCCTTTTCTGCACCTTTATGGGTGCGAGCAGGATGTTTTCCAGAATGGTCTTATGCGGAAAAAGGTCATAGCTCTGAAATACCATGCCGATCCGCTGGCGCATCTCGGAAATGTTTTTGGCATCCTTTTTGATAGGGCTTCCTTCCAATAAAACCGCTCCGCCCTGAATATCCTCCAGACCGTTCAGACAGCGGAGCAGGGTGCTCTTGCCGCAGCCGGACGGGCCGATGATGACGACGACCTCGCCCTTATGTACGGTAAGGCTCAGATCATTCAGGATCACCTGTGTGCCGAATGCCTTTTTCAGCGCTTTTACTTCTAACAATGCCTGTTCCATCATGTCCACCTCTTTTCCAGATATACCGACAGTCTGCTGACCGGCCAGCAGATGAGAAAATACAGTAAAAAAACGACTGCGAACACGCCGAAGGCAGCGTTCGGTGAGCTTGTGCGGTTTGCCTCGATGATCTGCTGTGCGACCTTTAAGACCTCTACGATCCCGATCATCATGACAAGACTGGTCGTTTTGATCATCCGTGTGATCAGATTGATGGATAAGGGGAGCAGTCTGCGGATCGTCTGCGGCAGGATCACGAACCGGTACATTTGTCTCCGGTTCAAGCCGAGTGCCTGTGCACTTTCATATTGGATGTGCGGGATGCTGCTGACTGCACCGCGCACGATGTCGCCCATTTCCATCGTTCCCCAGAAGCTGAACACGAGGACGGCGGACAGCTCCGCGTCGGGATTCCAGCCGAATACTCTGGTCGATCCGAAATAAACGATAAAAAGCAGGACCATCTGAGGCATGATGCGGACGATCTCCAGACATGTGCGGAAAAAAGACCTGAGCACACAGTTTTTTACGGTCATCAGCACACCGACGACCAGACCGAGCGTCAGACTGATGCTGACGGACAGCAGGCTGATCCGGATGGCAACCCATAAGCCGGACAGCAGACGGATAAAATTCGATCCCTTGAACAAGACATCAATCCCCAAACTCTGCATAACGGAGTCTCCTTTCCAGCAGACTGCCAAGAACGGATACCGGCAGCAGCATGATGAGGTAAAAAATGACAAGGAGTGTCAGGCATTCGAGCGTTTTTGCGTACATGCCGATGAGATCCTTCGCCGTAAACATGAGATCCATTAGGCTGATGGTGGAAAACACGCTGGTTTCCTTTAGTAAAAAAACTATATTCGCGACCAGACCGGTGATACCGGATGCGAGTGCCTGCGGGAATATTACATGGCGCAAAGCCTGCATACGGCTCATACCGAGGCTTTCCGCACTTTCTGACTGGATCTGCGGAACATTTTCCAGCGCACTGCGAAAGGTTTCGGTCATGTAGGCTCCGCCTAAAAGACCAAGTCCCAATGTGCCGCAGCTCTCCGGAGAGAGCCGGATGCCGATCCGCGGCAGTGCAAAGTACAGGAAAAAAAGCTGGACCAGCAGGGGCGTATTGCGAAATAGCTGTGTATAAGCTGCGATCGCTTTTCCTGCGATTGGAATCCTCATATGCAGGACGGCAGCGCCTGCGATGCCGATCCCGATCGAGATCAGGACACCCTTCCACCCGATATGGAGCGTCAGCAGCAGCGCGTCGAAAAAGCGCGGCAGGTAAGTAAGTATCACATCCGGTTCCACGGCAGACCCTCCATCAGTTTCCGGCGGAAGCGTCTGCGGTAGAACCGCCCTCGACGACTAACGTCTCCTCGTAGTCTTTGCCGTAGGTGTCGAGCAGTGTCGCTTCGTAATCCGCATGAAAGAATTGTTCCTCACCGAGCGCAGTGATCTCGTCATTCAGCCAACTGAGAAGGCTGTCATTTCCCTTGGTCACGGCAGGCGCGATGGTGTCTGCGCTGCCGAGCGAGGGGATGCCGACCGTATAACCGGTGCTTCCGAGTGCAAAGGCAATGACCTCTGTGTTATCGTTCGCCCATGCTGCGCCGCTGCCGTTTTCAAAAGCGGCTTTCGCCTCGGCATATGCGTCGTATTTCTGCAGTTTGATATCTGGATAATTCTTTTCCAGATAGGTCTCGGCGGTTGTTCCGGAGATCACGATCACGGCATCCTCCGCGCCGATATCGTCAAGGCTTTCGATCACGGCATCCGTAGGAGATACAACGCCAAGTGCGACATTCATATAGGGAAGTGCAAAATCGACCTCCTGCGCGCGTTCCTCGGTTACGGTAAAGTTTGCGAGGATGATGTCCACCTTTCCGGTCTGGAGATATTCAATGCGGTTCGCCGCCTCCGTGGACACGAAGTTGACCTTTACGCCAAGATCCTCTCCGATGCGGTTCGCAAAATAGACATCGTAGCCCTGATAGTCACCGTTTTCATCCACATATCCAAACGGACTCTTGTCGGAAAATACGCCGATGTTGATCTCGCCGCTTTCTTTGATCTCATCGACCGTGCGGTAAACGGCATCGTTTTTGTCGGACGCGGTCTGCGTTGTGCCGCAGCCGACGAGGGAAGCAGCCGTGAGTGTCAGACCAAGGAGCAGTGTACCCAGTTTTTTCATGTTCTTTTTCATAATGTGTACCTCGTTTCTGAAATTTGATGGTGCCACTATACACCTATTTGCCTACTATGTCAATAGGCAAAAGAAAATTTTTAGGAGCGGTTGAATTTATCTGAGGAAGACATTATAATAAAATAATCATTTTTAGACGTGGCTTATGCAACGTGCAGAGGAGGATCAAAATGAATATAAAATGGGATGCGGATAAATATACGGCGGACTTTGCGTTCGTTCATCAGTATGGAAACAGTGTCATGGAACTGATAGATGCCGGTGAAGGCAGCTCTGTATTGGATCTGGGCTGTGGAAATGGGGCATTGACGAAGGCACTGCAGGAAAAAGGTTATGTTGTAAAGGGCTTGGATGCATCCGGTGAGCTTTTGGATATTGCGAGAAAAGATTATCCGGACATTGATTTTATACAAGGGGATGCTACCGATTTTGTTCTTGCAGAACCCGTCGATGTTGTGTTTTCTAACGCAGTCTTTCATTGGATCGATCAGGAGCGGCAGCAGGATATGCTAAAATGCGTACACAACTCCATGAAAAAGAATGGGCAGTTTGTGTTTGAGTTTGGCGGACATGGCAACACGCAGCGAATCCATCATGCGTTAGCGACGGCTTTTTCGGAATATGGCTATTGCTATGAAATGCACAGCTTTTTTCCTACGATCGGCGAATATGCCGCTCTTTTAGAGAATACAGGATTTAGGGTGACCTATGCCACATTGTTTGACAGACCTACCGAATTAAAAGGTGTAGACGGATTAAAGGACTGGATCAATATGTTTTTGAAAACACCCTTTGAGATTATCGGCTCGGAGCAGGAGAAGCAAGCGATCATAAATAAGACGATACAGATATTAAAAAACGACTTATTTACGGACGGAAAATGGTATGCGGATTATGTCAGGATCAGGATGAAAGCGATCCGGTTATAGTTATGGAAATGCGGTTGTCAACAGCAGGATATGAAAAACGTGTTGACAATCCCTCTATTCGGGTTATAAAATAAGCATAATTAGGGCTTCGCTTTGGTGGTGCCGCCGGCGTGATCGGTCCCCGATGGCAGGGATGGAGCATCCGGCGTTTTTTGTATGACAGGAAATTTTGTTGAAATTCCCTATCATACAAAAGCACTGCGTGCACGGATGCGCAGCTACGCGCGCGGAACAAAAGCTGTGCGAAGCACACTTTTGTTCCTGTTTCAGACGAAGTATAAAGGAGAAAAACAATGGCAAAGGAAAAGAAATTAGTAGAACAGATCACCTCGATGGAGGAGGATTTCGCACAGTGGTATACGGATGTCGTAAAAAAGGCAGAGCTGATCGATTACTCATCCGTCAAGGGCTGTATGATCATCAAGCCTGCGG
>CAZERX010000035.1:0-13980 GCA_964515045.1 uncultured Eubacterium sp. | reverse complement strand
TGAATATGACTTTTATCAGGAGGGCGGATTAAACGATTATGTCCACCTGCTGCGAAAGCCGATCAGTAAGCCGATGACCTTTCAGGTAGAACGGTACGTCGGTGTGGATATGTTCGATCCGCTGGCACTCGGTACGGATCTGATCCTTCCGGTGCTGCTGTCTGTCAGCCGTTATCAGGGCGAGGGCGCAGCAGGCGGCTGGAAGCAGCCGCAGCGTATCTATACCTTTACCGGCTGTACGGTCATGGCAAAGGAATTTGGTGAGCTGAACGCGGAGCAGTCCGGTCTGCTCGTGGAAACGACGACGATCTCCTATCGGGAAATGGTCTGCCTTGACAATCCGTCCACCGGTATGACGCGGGATACGTGGAGTTTTCGGGAAGCGAGCAAGGAAACGGGTACGCCGAAAACAAAGTATGCGAAGGTGCCGGATCAGATGCTGAACAAGACCGAAATGAAGGCAAAGGCGAGCATCTATGTGGACAACAAGGCGACGAAGCAGTCGGAGCATTTGCAAAAATATACCGGAACAAAGGTGCCGATGGTCGTAGACACGGCGAGCGGTACGGTTTCCGGCGGTATCGCAAAGAAAAATGCGATGAAGACACGCGCGGCGATGGAGAAGACTGCGAAGCGCTATGTGGATTCTGCGCTGACGGCGCAGCCCGATCATATTAAAAATTATGCCGGACAAAAGGTATCGACGACAACGGATGCCGCCGGAAATACGATGATCGGTATCGCAAAGAAAAATAAGATGACATCAAAGGCTGAGGTAGAAAAGGGCGCACGGCGTTATGTGGATCCCGCGGTAAAGACGCAGCCGTCTTACATACAGAGCTACGCCGGACAAAAGATCTCGAAAACGAAGGATAGTGCCGGAAATGAGACGATCGGTATCGCAAAGAAAAATAAGATGACACCGAAAAAGACGATGGAGTCAAAGGCAGTGCGCTATCAGTTCAAGGAATCGACGGATACGACGAAGCGCCGCGCGGTGACGCAGGAAACGCTGTACGGAGTGACGGCAGACAAAAAAGCGGATATGCAAAAGAAGGCGCAGCGTTATGTGGACGGAGCGCTCAGCACGCAGCCTGACCATATCAGAGATTATGTCGGAAAGAAGATCTCGACCAGCACGGACAAGAATGGTAAAACGATGGTCGGCATCGCAAAGAAAAACCAAATGACACCGAAGGCGACGATGGAGTCAAAGGCAGTGCGCTATCAGTTCAAAACACCGACGGATACGGCGAAGCGCCGCGCGGTGACGCAGGAAAGCCTGTATGGAGTGACGGCATTAAAGAAGGACGCTATGCAAAAGAAAGCACAGCGCTATGTGGACGGAGCACTCAGCACGCAGCCGGAGCACATTAAGAATTATGCCGGTAATAAGGTATCGACGAGCGCGGATGCGAGCGGCAATTCGATGGTCGGTATCGCAAAGAAAAACAAAATGACACCGAAGGCGACGATGGAAGCGAAGGCAGTGCGCTACCAGTTCAAAACACCGACGGATACAAGTAAGCGTCGTGCCGCGACGCAGGATCAGTTGGTCGGAAGGGCGGCTGTCGGAAAAGCGCAGATGGAAAAGAATGCGACCCGCTATTTTGTAGGAAATACAGAGGCAAAGAAAAGCTACAAGGGAACGTCGGGAACCAGCGCGGTGAGAAATCCGTCATTGAATAAGCGTGACATGCAGGCTTTGGCGCGGAGCCGTCAGTGGCCGCCGCATCGCAGCGCCGCACAGGTGGCGACTTTTCTGAAAAAGAAATAACCGAAGCCGGAAAGAACCGATCGAAAAGAAGTACATGCAGAAGACATAAGGTCAGAAAGGAGGCGAAGGTATGCTGACGATCACGGCACCGATAGAATTAAAATGCAGGATACCTGATGCCGCCGGAGGGGAGCAGTTTTTTCACAGGATCACGGATAATTATACGATGCTCACACAGAAGCTGACACCGGAGGATCTTTTGCATGTCGTGACGACACCGCCGGAATATTATTTTGGCGGCGGGGATCAGATGAATGTCTTTCAGCAGACGAATATTGCATCATCACAGCAGAATAAGCTGGAGGTTGTCAATAATCTGATCAACCGTATACTGGTCGCTCCGTCTGTCGGGCTGACCTATCAGGATAAGGTTTATATCACGGATACGCTGCAAAAGCTCGGCATCCGAAATGTGAATGAATTTATGCATCAGGTGACGCGGGTGACGCAGGAGCTTCAGCAGACGGAAACGCTGATCGATCTGTATTGGGAGCATGTCACGGAACTGCAGCAGCTTGTAGAGGATTATCAGAGCACACAGACAACGGAGCAGCACCGGCATGAGCAGACCGAGCAGCAGGAGCGCCTGTATCTGCATGAGGAGGTCATGAACCGTCTGCAGACCGGAGCGATCTATCAGATCCTGCACAGCTTTCATGCAGGATCACAGGGAGATCAGAACATTTCATGGAGCGAGCTGCAGCTTTCTGAGCAGTACCGGCTGTCACAGAATCTGCTGCTGCAAAAGCTGAAAAGCGAAGCGCACGGTGAGCCGCAGCCGCTGACCTTTTTCCATGAGAATCATTATGAGAGCATGGAGCTTCACGAGGAAACGCTGAATGAGGAGCACATGATCCGACAGATGAATGCGGCGGTGCTGTTAAATCTGATCGATCAGGTGTATAACAGCAGGAGCCGTCAGCTCCGGCGTGAGGATTCGCAGTGGTATCATATGGAGCGTTCTTTTTATCAGAATGCGGAGAATACCTTCAAGCGCTTTGAACAGCATGTGAATACTGGCCTGTATCCTGCGGCGGAACGCACGGAGCTGTATCTCACACAGCAGAATATGGCGGAGCAGCGGGAGATCGAGCTGCTGCAGCAGTTGTTTGTTGACGCGGATTCCGTTCAGTATCAGACGGTGCAGAAGCTTCTGAACCGGCAGGATACGGTGCAGCAGGCAGGGGATCGCACGTATCAGACCACACAGCAGGAGCTGACCTATCAGACCACGCAGGAGCTGAATGAGCAGAATGAGCAGGTGTACGAGTCAACGGAGCAGACGCTCCGTGAGGAGGAGCTGTCGCTCGTCGAGCAGGAGATATCGCGGATCAATCGTGAGAATATCAATCAGCAGAGCCGCTATATGCAGATGATGCAGAATATCGAGCTTGCGCTCACGAATCCTGCGGAAAAAAAGAGTGCCGAGGCGCAGCGGCAGGAGAGCCTGCTCGCGCTGGAGCATCCGGAGACGCTGATGCAGCAGCTCCGTGAGGAAGGACAGGTGCAGGACGCGCAGCGTGAACAGCAGCTTGCGCAGGCGATACAGCTTTTGCCGGAGGAAACGCGGATCGTTTATGAAACGGTGCGGGAATATCTGGCGGCACCGATGGAGCTTCGCCGTCAGATGGACGGTGTGAGCAGTGACATGGGAATGCTCATTCGGGATATCCACACGGCAGAGCTTGTGCATGAGCAGCACACGGAAACGGTGGAGCAGACGGAGCGGACGCAGGAGCAGATTGCGACGTTTACCGAACGCTTGAAGGAGCAGGCACCGGTCAGCCCGAAGCAGCGGACGGTCACGGACAGACAGCGGACGGATATCACACTGGTGCACAAGACGACGGAGCAGCAGCTTGATGAGGAGCTGATCGGGGAGCTTTTGGAGCAGAACCGGAGACTCAGTCAGACGGTGCGAAAGACAACGGAGCAGCAGACGGATTACGAGCATACGGATCGCTCGGTGACGCATATCGAAACGAACCGGATCGCACAGCAGAATGAGCATGTGAATGAGCTGGTGCGTCAGGGTATGCAGAAGGAGCTTAGCGTTTTGTCCGAAAAGATCTATAATAAGCTGGAAAAACGGTTGGAAACGGAAAAACGCAGACGCGGTTATTAGTGGCAAAGGCAGGGATGACAGATGGGTGCAGTTGATTTTTTATATGATACCGGACGGCAGATCACCGGCAATATTCCGAAAGCGATCTTATGCGTTCCGGATTATAAGTGGTTTGCGGGAAAGTCCGAAACGGATGTGATCGAGTTTTCGGATGATATACGGGAGGCTCTGACCGGTGCTGTCACCGGAAACGGCTCCAAAGTGGTGCAGACCTATGGAAGCATCCTCGGTGATCTGAACGGAAATGTGGTCAGGGACAGTCATTATAACTGTATGGAGGTACAGTATAATCCGAACTCGATCTACATGGAAACACTGGCGGGCAGTCAGATGGACTATCAGTCAACGACGATGGGTGATGCCGCGAGCAACATGCTGCGGCAGAACGTGGAGCCGACGGCAACGATCCTGTCCGTAGAGCTGCTGTTCGATCAGGTCAATGCGCAGGATTCCTTTATGGTCTCAAATCTGACACCGAATGCCGGAAATGTATTGACGGCAGGAAGGGATCTTGTCAAGGGAAGCTATTCCGTCAAGCCGCAGATGGACGGTATCATGTCGCTTCTCACGCGGCCGGTGACGCGGCATGTGATATTTTTCTGGTCAAAGATGTGTTTTCAAGGTGAGCTGACGAATGTCAACGCCAAATATACGATGTTCAATACCAAGGGAAATCCGGTGCGCGGTACGATCAGCATGAGTATCCGACAGTCCGATGATCCGGATGCAACATATGAGAATACCTATTGGGAGCAGGCGTTTACGAAGGTCTTTGGCAAGAGCACGGATGTGACAAACTTAAAGGGCAAGAGCACGGCATCAAAGGTCATGAGTAATACGGTGCTGAATCTGAATATTTAGCAGGACGAGGGAGTAAGCATACATGGGTGTCCAGCAGTTTTTTGTAAATGAAAAAGCGATCATAGAGATCTTAGATCTCCGTGAGATCGGAGAGGTGTCAAAGGAAACTTTACCGGTATCTGACGGCGGAGTCAAGGGCGGCAGTACGCTGACCGCCGGTGCGGCAGCCAAACTGCAGTCAACGACGGCATCCGCGTTCACATCGGGCGGCAGCTCGATCGCGTCTGACAGCTTGAGCCAGCTCCAGAATGCGCTGACGTATTCAGCCGGAGAAGGTCGTGTGACCAGACCGTCACTGAAAAACCTGACGATGAAGGGAGTCAAGAAAACCTTTGAGGTGCAGTTTAATCCGAGTGACATCGAGATTGAGGGCATGGGCGGCGGACGTGTCGCAACGACGGCATATAACGTCGCAGATGATAAGGATCGAAAGTCCGCAGGCGGCATTAGCTACGGACCTGCACCGGTGCGTATCAATTTCAGCGTAAAGCTGCTTTTTGATAAAATGGATGCAAACGAGAGCTTCCTAAGTGCCAAGACGAACCTTGCACCGTCAGAGCTTGCAAAGTCCGGAGCGAGTCTGGCAAAGACCGGTGTGCAGATGGCAGCCGGAAAGCTCGGAAAAAATATCGGAGAGCAGTCGTTTTCCGTGCAGCAGGAGGTAGAGGCACTGATGGCGGCACTCCGTTCTCCGTATACGAGAACGATCTCCTTTTACTGGGGTGATATGGTGTATTGCGGGGTGTTGAACCGCGTGTCGGCACAGTATGTCATGTTCAATTCAGCCGGAGAGCCGGTGCGTGCCTATGTGCAGTTGTCGCTGATCTGTGCGGATAAGGAGGTATCACCTTCGAGTCTTGGTGCATGGGAGCACGCGTACAACGATGCCTTCGGCTCCGGCGATCAGACTTTGGTCGGCATGACACAGCGGGTTGGAAGCCTTTTCAATATCAGTAAGTAAGCAGGGTGAATGGAAGGATATGGCAGCAGAGATCAGTTACGAGAAGCTGAAAAATGAATACATGTATTTTGAAAATCCGGTCGTGATCGTTTCTGTCGAGGGACGGGAGATCAGTCAGTCAAAGAACGGACTGCAGATCGGAAACATTGAGGTCGAAAATTCCAGCGGCTATGAAGCGGGGATCGCATCCTTTGTGCTGTATGGCTGCTACAATGCGCAGACCTGTGAATTTGACTATGCGATGATCAAAAAATATGTGATGATCGGAGCGCAGGTGTCGGTCTATATGGGCTATGGCACGGTCGTAAAGGAGGTATTCTGCGGATTTATCTCGCAGGTGAACTTCTTTTACCAGACGGAGGAGATCCCCGGCGTGCGTGTGACCTGTATGGATATCAAGGGAATGATGATGTCGAGCTGTTATTCCAAGCAGATGACGGCACTCTGCTATTCGGATGCGGTCAGCGCGATCTTTGACCAGCAGCAGTATACACAGATGCAGGATCGCGGGGTGATCAAAAGGCTGTGCATCACGCAGACACCGGATAAGCAGGAGGGCGCGGGAGCCGGCGGTGCACTCGGCGGCGCATCCGCAGGACTGACCGGAGCGGCAGGCGGTGCATCCTCCGGCAAGGTAACGGATTACTCGGTTGAAATGGTGGCTGAGAGTGATTATGAGTTTGTCGTGAAGGCAGCGAAAAAGTTTAATTATGAGTTTTTCGTGAGCGGCGGCGTAGTTTATTTCAGAAAGGCGAAAAATTATTCGCCGGTGCTGATGGAGCTGTCTCCCGCGACCGGCATGCGTTCGATCGACGTGGAATACAACGTGACCGGACTGGTCGGCGAGGTTGAGGTGCGCAGCACCGATGTCGGCAAGGCAAAGCAGATCGCAAGCACCGTAAAGCTGAATAATAAGATCTCACAGGGCAAATATGCCTCAAAGCTCGTAAAGAATGCGGCAAAGGTGTACATCGACCCGACGGCGGACAGCAAACAGACGGCGGGCTACCGTGCGGATTATCTCGCGGAGGATATCGCATACCGGTTTGGAACGCTGGAGGCAGAGCTTACGGGTCTGCCGGATCTGGTCGTCGGCAGGTTCATACAGGTGGCAGGCATGGGTGATCCGGTCAACAACCTGTTTTATATCGTGAATGTCCGGCATGTGATGAATGAGGTGCAGGGCTTTTCGACAAGGATCACCGCAAAGGCTGCAGGGCTGGGCGGCTCCGGCGTATCCGGAGCAGGCAGTGCGCTCGGCAGTTTGTTAGGAGGATGATAGCATGGCGTTATTTGATGTGATCGATGATATTGCAGAAAAGCAGATCACGAAAACGGATACCGGTGATAATCGCGTGTTCGGTGTCGTTGTCGGAACGGTGGTGCAGAATTATGATGCATCCATGCCCGGACGGCTGTGTGTGTCGGTCCCCTCGCGGGATGACGGCAACCAGCTCCAGTGGGCGCGGCTCGCGATGCCGTATGCAGGCGCACAGTGGGGGATCTATTTTATGCCGGAGATCGGCGATCAGGTGCTGGTGGCGTTCGAGCAGGGCAATATCGAGCGGCCGTATGTGATCGGCTGCGTGTCAAAGACCAACGATCAGTTTTTGAAAAAAAGTGTGTCAGCCAAGAATGAGAAAAAACGCATCGTGACCCACAACGGCAATGCGATCGAGATCGAGGACAACGAGGGCGACGGAAAAAATGACCGCATCGTGATAAAGACGGCGGGACAGTCGCTCGGTACGGAGCACAGCATTACGATGGATAATGAAAAGCATAAGATCACGATCAGCGATCAGGAGGGACAAAACCGGATCGACATGGATACGCAGAATGGTCAGATGGAGATTCGGGCAGCGACCAAGCTGACGATAAAGATCGGTGATACGATCACGCTGACGATGAACGGCTCAAATGGAGTGACCGAGCTGGAAACAAAGGATTTCCGCATCAATGCAAATAATTCCATCAAGGCAGAGGCAGTGAAAAATGTAACAATACACGGAACAACGGTATCGGTTGAAGGCAATTCCAAGATAGGTATCAGCAGCAGCGGACCGGCATCCGTAGAGGGTAAGCCTATCCGTATCGGCTGATCTGCCGCACGGAGGGAAAGAGCGAAAAAGGAAGGAGTCGTCTGATGCAGGATAAAAAATTTTTGGGAAGCGGAATGAAGTTTCCGCCGCAGATCGATCCGGCAACCGGCAGATTCATGGTGTCCGCGGCGGAGCAGAGTGTGAAGGAATCCATATACCTCATACTGATGACACAGCGGAGCGAGCGGTTTGTTCGGCCGAATTACGGAAGCTCCATCATGTCATACACGTTCATGGATATCAATGCGACGACGCTGAACATGATGCGGCGTGAGATCGTCGAGCAGATCATGACGCAGGAGCCGCGAGTCAGTGATGTTGAGGTGAGCTTCGATACCCAGACGAGAGACGGCTGTCTGATCGTCAATATTGATTACACCGTGAGTGCAACGAACCAGAAGGATAATCTGGTATTTCCGTTTTATTTGAATGCGAATGTAGAGGAAGAAGCGTATGAGTCAGAGCAAGACGAATCAGAACAATTTGATGAAGACATCGCCGCAGAGTGAGAGGGGAAGGCTGCGCAGCGCAGAGGACATTGAGCTGCGCATCGGCGAGCTTGCGGCATCCTATACACCGGAGTGGCATTATACAAAGGATGAGCCGGATATCGGTGCTGCGATCGCACGCGTTTTCGCAAATCAGATGAGCGAAAATGTCAGCATGTATGACGAGGTCATTGAAAAATACCATACGGAGTTCGTCAATATGCTGGATATTTCACTGCTTCCGGCGAAGCCGTCCAGTGCGATGGTTTTATTTGACCTCGTGAGTGATACGGTGGCAGGTGTCGAGGTGCCGCGCGGTACGAAGCTGCTTGCGCCGGTGGACGATCTGGATCATCCGGTCGTCTTCGAGACCTGCAACAGCATCTATGTGTCCAATGCGTCCTTACAGACCGCGTTTATGACGAGAGGCAGGGACGGACGCGTGATGCCGCTGCTCGGAAGCTATGAAGCACCGGAGCTGATCCCTGTGAAGGCAGACCGTACATCGGAAGGACAGCCGGAGGAGGCTTCGGGTGCAGAGACGGAGCATCTGCAGCCGTTCCCGATATTCGGTAAAATGCCGGATATTTCCAAAAATGCGCTGCTTTTTTACCATGAGAGCGTCTTTGACACCGAGGATAACCCGCTTTATGTGCGGCTCACAGGAGCAGATGCGCTGATCCGGAAAATAGAGACCGGTGCGTATCAGTTCCGTTATTACGCAGAGGATGCGCTGATCAGCTTTGCTGAGTGTGTGCGGCAGGAGGACGGCTGTACGTTTTCGCTGATGCGTGCCAAGGATGCGCCAAAGCCCGATCCTGTGACGATCGAGGGGCGGGAGTATCACCTGCTCGTGCTTGAGGCACTGGAGCCTGTGACAGAGAATCTGCCTGCAGAGCGTGTGGAATTTTCGTCAGAGGGACGAAAACAGCCGGCGCAGTTTATCCATAATGGAACGACGGATCTTGATACGGCGCAGTTTGATCCGTTCGGCGATACGCTGGCGATGTATCAGGAGTGCTACATCGGACATGACAATTATTTCGCAAAGGCGGGTGCGCGGATCACGATCAGCTTTGACGTGAGCTATCCGGAGCATCTGGTCGAGCTGACGAAGCAGCAGGAGCAGGAGGAGCTAAAGATCATCAAGCGCAAGCCGCGTGTCATCTACCATGATGTACCGGCGGATACCTACGCAGAGGAGATCTCCATCGAATATTTCAACGGCATCGGCTGGAAAAAGCTGGAATGCAGGCAGGAATACCGTCAGATGTTCGCAAACGCTGCAAAGGGCAGCTATGAGCTGTCCTTCATCTGTCCGTCTGACTGGATGGCGACGGCAACCGGTGCTTATGACAGCAGGGTGCTCCGTATCCAGCTCCTCAAGGCAGAAAACTGTTATATGCGCCCCTGCGTGCACCATTATCCGCATATCACGGGGCTTGGCATTTCTTACTGCTACAACGAGCATTACGTCGAGCCGGTACACATGCAGGCAGTCTGCTCAACGAAAAAGACGGATTGTACGCGGGCGCTGAAGGAGCATCGGGGCTTTGTGGCGTTTGCGGTCAGCAGCTACAGCGATGATGCGGTCTATCTGGGCTTTAAGAACCGCATGGAGGCAGGTCCGGTCAGCATGCTTTTTGACATCGCGGACGGCACCTGCTATGACGGTCTGCGCTGCAGCTTTTCTTACAGCACAAGGAACGGCTTCCGACAGATGAAGGTCGTTGACAATACGGCGAATTTCACGCGTACCGGAACGGTGCTCTTTATGCCGCAGTCTGACATGGCGCGGATGACGCTGGAGGGCAAGACGATGTACTGGCTTCGCATCACACGGAGCCGCACAAGACGCGAGGATGAGCCGGAGGAGCTGCTCCCGCGGATCAATGACATCCGTCTGAATGCCGTGCAGGTATCAAATATCGAAACAAAGGAAGAACAGGATTTTTATCTGGATGAGATCGTTCCGAATATGTCCTTTGCACTCGGAACGGACCGGATCTTAGACATTGATCTCTGGGTCAATGAGCGGGATCGGTATACGACGGCAGAAATGCAGCAGCTTCTGGCAAAGCAGCCGGATCAGGTGCGTGCAGAGTATGACAGCCGCGGAGAGATCCGTTCCTTTTATGTCAAATGGGAGGAGCTGGAACGGTTGGATGATGCCGACCACACGAAGGGCTATGTGCTCGACCGGATGAATAACCGGCTGCTGTTCGGTGACGGCGTGCATATGGATGTGCCGCGTGTGACGGACGATGTGGCATTCCGCGTGCGTGTGCGGTGCTGCGAGGGACAGCTTGGCAATGTTACGGAGGGAATGATAAACGATGTGCAGTCGCAGTTCATGTTCTTAAACTCCGTCAGCAATCCGTACCGTGCATACGGCGGCAGCAATATGGAAAATCTGGACGCGGCACTCGCGCGCGGAGCGAATATCCTGCGCTCGCGCAGACGACTGGTGTCCGTCAGTGATTATGAGCGGGAAATCCTGTCTTATTCGGATACGATCGCGCAGGTAAGGTGCATTACCGGCAGACGGATCGACGGAGCGGCAGACCCCGATGCGGTGACGTTTGTCGTGCTGTTAAAGGACTACCGCAGCGGAAGCTACAACTTCCACAATCTTGCGGAGGAATTAAAGCAGCATCTGCTGAGTGCGTGCGAGCTGACGATCTCGGCAGAGCATATCCATATCGTGGAGCCGGTATTTGTCGATGTCTGCGTCGATGTGTGGGCAAAGAGCATGCAGATGGAGGACAGCTTTGAGATCCGTGCAGAGCTGACCGACTGTCTGACGAAATATTTAGATCCGGTGGAGAGCGAGAACGGCATCGGCTGGAAGATCGGTGTCCTGCCGAAAAAGAACCAGCTCCTGATGAAGCTGAATGTGTTAAAGAGCCGTGCGATCGTGCGAAAGCTGCTGCTCATCGCAAGGTATACGGATGAGAGTGGTAGTCACGAGGTGGAGCTGGAGCAGATGAAGGAGAATCCCTTCATGGTATGCCGCAGCGGTGTCCATCATGTACATCTGATGGTGGATGAGAAGTAGCAGGGGGAATGACAAATGTTAAACAGTAAAAAATTAAATACCAAAACATTTGAAGACCGTTACAACGAGGCACTGATGCAGATCCCGCTGTACACCGATGAATGGACGAATTTCAATCCGTCAGATCCGGGTGTTACGATCTTAGAGAGTCTGAGTGCGGTCGAAACGCTGCAGGCAGACATGATCGACCGCATGACACCGCAGATCCTGCAGAATCTGCTCCGTCTGGTCGGCTTCCGTGCGCGGAAGGGCAGATGCGCAAGGCTGCTGCTCGCGGCAGAGCATGTGCAGGAGCCGGTCTACCTGCCGGCAAACCAGCAGTTTCGGATCGGTGACATCTGTTTTGAGACGAACCGTCCGATACCGGTGACGACCGGTGCACTGACCGGCGTATACGGCTGTCGTGATGGGGAGTACTCGGATTACAGCTTTTTATGTGAAAAGGAGCTGCGCGTGCCGGGCTTCGTGTTCGGTGAGCAGCCGAAGGTCGGAGACAGCGTCTTTTTCGTGGCAAATACACTGCCGCAGGCAGGTGAGGAGCTGATCCTTTATGTGACGGTCGCTGACCGGTATAACCGGAACGACTTCCCCGAAAAGGGAAGAAATACGTTTGCGGAGCTGAAATGGGAGTGCTATACCGAGGATGGCTTTGTTGAGGTGAACAGTCGGGACTGCTCGAACTGTTTTCTGACGAGCGGTGAGATCCGGCTGCGGATGCCGCAGAGTCCGGCGGCGCTGTATGGCGAAACACCGAAGGACGGCTATGTGATACGCGCCACGCTCACGCGTGCGGATTACGATGTGCGCCCTAAGCTGGTAAAGGTGCAGGGCTTCCTGTTCGAGGTCTGGCAGAAGCAGACGCGCAGTATGTGTGCGACCTTCCATAAGCCCGCGAATGTACGGCTGTTCAGCGATATTGCAGAGGAAGGCTATGTACAGGTTTTTGCGCGCGAGGAAAAGGGCGCGTCGTACCATAAATATGAGCCGGCACCGTCAGAGGATGCGCAGGGCAGGTATTATGAGCTTTTGAAGGAAGGCTACGGCATGCACATCTATTCCTTTGACCGGAAAAAGCACGGCTGCGCGCCGGACAAGGTGAAAAATGCCGTCCGCATCGTGGCGTATACGGCAGAGGCGATGCGGATGTATTCCATCGGAACGGTGCAGGGCTATGACGATCAGGTGCTGAAGCTGCCGTTTTCACATATTGTGCCGGAGTCCTTCTCCATCATTGCCGTGCGTGAGGATGCGAACGGTGAGGAGCTTTATGATTTCGTGCGGCCGGAGCGGAGCGGTGACGGCGAGCTGTACTATCATCTGTCGGAATATGAGGGCACGATCCGCATTGAGGATGCAGGCAGCTTTATCGGGGCAAGGCTGTATCTCGGCGGGTGCAGCACGATGGACGGCGAGACCGGAAATATCCGTGCCGGAAGTACACTGACAGCGGCGAACGTGCCGCAGACGATCCGATTTACCAATCCGGGTCCCGGAACCGGCGGCTGCTTCCGTGAGAAGCTCCCGCAGGTGCGCAGACGTTTTGTGGAGGATCTGCATACGCCGTACACGGCGGTCACGGCATCCGACTACGAGTCGATCGTCCGAAAAACGCCGCAGCTATGCATCCACAAGGTACGTGCCTATGTGAACGAGGCGGATAACTGCGTGCGTATCGCGGTAAAGCCCGGAACGGATGAGCCGTTTCCGAAGCTGTCGGATATTTACTGTTCGGTCATCCGACAGGAGCTGGATGACCGCAGACTGCTCGGTACGCGGATCGAGATCGTGCAGCCGGTTTATGAGCCGGTGAACGTGCGCGGTACGATCTACGTCAAGCCGACCTATGAGAATTGCAGGGAGCAGATCGAGCAGGCGATCCGTGAGCGCTTGGACTATATCGGATCCGACTGTAATTTTGGTCAGGTGCTCAAGTTTAACGAGGTATTTCACGCCGTAGAGTCGCTGGACTGTGTGGAGTTTATCTACGACCTTTCGCTGCAGCCGCAGCATGTCAGTCAGGCGAAACAGAAGGATGCGGACATCTATCCGATCGAGAACTGCCTGCTGTATACCGGCGATCTGGCACTGGAAATTGATGTCTTTGTGAAATAACCGCTGCAAGGAGGGATACGATGGCTGGTATATGCTATTCGATGAGAAAAAACCGCATAGAGAGCGGATTGTATACAGGATTTACGCTGCAGGAGGATGGAACGCTCATCATGGATCCGCAGGCGGAGCGGCATGTGCTTTGCGTGCGTGCGATCGACTGTGCCGAGGAGGATGGAGCATGGGGACGGCTGTCCTTTCTGGCGCAGTATCCGGAGAGCATGACCTGTTACATATATGTCAGGGCGATGAACGAGCAGCAGTTTTACCGTTCGGGAAAGCTGACGGGGATCTCGGACTTTTTATGTGATCCTGATGAGCCGCAGGAGGTGAAGCGCGAATTTATGGAGCGCGTGGATGCAAGGCGGCATGTCAACCGGCAGGATATCCTGATGTATGAGCAGAAGGGCAGATTTTTATATCTGATGATCGAATTTTCGGGAGCAGGAGCGGGATTTCTAAAGAACCTCCGCATTGACCGGCAGGGCGATATGTTCAT
>CAZERX010000034.1:0-14080 GCA_964515045.1 uncultured Eubacterium sp. | reverse complement strand
GCACAGCAGCATGCATGCAAAGCCAATCAATAAGTAAGCTTTTCTATTTCTGTTTAATACGTATTTCATATAGACCTCCTCATATTGCACAATATGCCGCTTTTGCAGGTTGAATGATGCACCATTTTTGGAGGATCATTCAACTACTACATTTAGTATAGACATATAAAATTGTACCAAATATAGCTCATTATTTTTTCCACATCTATTGTAGCATAATATGACAATTTACTCCAACCACTTTTTCTTGATAATCCTTTTCGAAAATTTCAAAAGTTAATTCCACTGTCCGCTCATGCACTGGAATTTACTTTTTCAAGTCAGCTTATTCTGACACGCCGGACTTGATACGTTCAATTTTTCATAATAAACACGATAAGATCCTATTTCGGCAGACTCGCACTCACACACAGCGCTCCCCAGCCGACCTGCGGATTCGGATATTCGTCCGTAAACGGCAGTTGTCTGGCACCACGGATGAGATATGCGCGCAGCTTTTCTCCGTACAGATACGGATCACGTCCGCTGACAATGCCCCACTGCATGAGCAGTGCCGCCGCCCCCGTTACAAACGGTGCTGCCATCGACGTTCCGGTGCGCAGGGTATAACCGCCGCCCACTGCACAGGAATAAATGTCCACCGCCGGTGCTGCAAGATCCGGCTTGACCTGCCGTCTCGCCCATGTATAACCGCGACCGGAAAATGCCGCCGGTGCATCCGTGTAGGAATCATACGCTCCGACCGTGATCACACCTGCTGCCGCAGACGGTATCGTCAGTGTCGTATCCGGTGTTGACCGCAGAAAACCGGTCGCCGTGCTGATCGACGCGCCCGCAGGAAGCCACAGATCGTAAGTCCCATCCACGATCCGCTCCGGCGACAGCCGAAGCTCCCAGATGCCGCCATCAACGTATGCGCCCTCCGTCGCCTGCAGTTCAAAGTAGATCTCCTGATACGGACTATACGGACTCGGCTCGCCATAATAGATCAGCACCGTCGTATTACCAAGTGTCAGCGTCTGACTGCCTGCAACCGGTGTGACCTCGATCCGCTGTGTGCCGTTCGGATGGATCAGCGTGACCGAGAAACTGTCCGCATATGATTTCCACAGTTGGATATTCAGATCACTTTCAAAATCCGCAACACCAAGCTCGATCACAACCGGTTCACGACCAAGCACGCCGGAAGTATGCACGCGCTTTGCCGCTTCATTTCCGCTTCCCGCTATAATGCAGTTTTTCCAATAGCCTGCGATATCCGTCAGATATGTTTCGAGCAGCGACGTACCGCTGTGCGAGCCATAATTATTCCCATAGCTTAGGTTCACGGCGATCGGCTGCTGCCGTTTTCGCGCCATTCGGATACAATAATCGACTGCCGTCATAAGCTCCGTCGTGCGCGGAAAGGATCTGCCGTCCGGCACACCGAGTCTGACCACGATCAGCTCACTTTCATATGCCACCCCGCGATAAACTCCGTCTGATGCACGTCCGTTTCCGGCTGCGATCCCCGCCACATGCGTTCCATGACCGGAAAAATCTGTCTGCGGGATGATCTGCGCTGCCTCCTGCTGCGAACCGGCTCCCAGTGCCGCATTGATCTGTTCATTTGTATATTCCACGCCATCTGCATAATCCTCCGGCGGATGCTCCCCTGCACGCGGCTGTGCCGTCTGATCCCACAGGAGTGCAATGCGGCTCGTTCCGTCCGGATTACAAAAATCGGGATGACGGTAATCTATGCCGCTGTCCACGATCCCGATCAGCACGCCCGCTCCGGTCAGATTCGTCCGGCTGCCGACAGCTCCCGATGCACGCTGCACCGGAAGGATGCAGGATGCCTGACGTGCCTGCACCGTTTCAAAATAAAGTGCCTTCGGCTTCTCCACATATTCGATCTGCGGCAAGCCTGCCAAGATCCCGACCGCATCCTGCGGCACGCGAAGGATCGCATACTCGTTCAAAAGCTCCGTGATCTGCCACTGCGGATACTGCTCACGCAGCGGCTCTAATGAACCAAAATATTTTACGATCAGCTCCCATGTCTGATCCGCCGCGTCATAGCCCGCAGACAGCTCCGGCGAACGCGAACGCTCCGCTTCGCCCACATCCAATGCAAGGTTTAACAGATTTTCTATTTTTGCAGAATCCATCCCTGCTCCATAACTATTTGCTTACGGATAGTTTATGCAGAAAAAATGTCCGCGTGCCGAAATGCTGCTTTCCGATGAGACAGGGCCATATTTCTTAGCAAAATCCCCTGTCAATTCTCCCACGCGATCACTTCCTGCTGCCGCATCGGATAGCAGACAAGCGCCGTTCCGTCCAGATTTTCCCGATGCATATCCACTGCCGTGATCTGATGATCCGTGTAGGTCGTATAATAATAGATCCCCTTTGCTGCATTCCAACAGGAGGTATAGATCGTGATCTCATACGCTCCGTCTGCCACCTCACAGCAGCCCCGCGACTGCTCCACTGAACCTAAAATATGGAAAAACTGAGAAACACTGCTCTCCTCGTCCTCACCCGATACCGCGTGCATTCTTGTGAACGCGGCACGCACAAAGCGGGATGCGGATGACAGATCGCCCGGCAGCCCGATTGCACCCATACCGCGGCTGTACGGCTCTAACGCCAGCTTTTCACTGAACTGATTTTCCGGCTGCTTCGGCGACAGGTGCATATAGTTATTTAATGAAAAAAGCTGCTGCATGAACGGCGGATTATTCGTCAGCACGCCGACCGGATCATCATAGATATGCAGTCCGTCTGCCATCGCCTCGATCACAACCGCTCCGGTCGCATCCGCGAGGAGCCAGTGCAGTTGCGATGCCGGAAACTTTTCACTGAACGGCGTGCCGACGAGCTGCATCCGGTCGAGAAGCTCCCTCGCCTGCGCCAGATCCTCACACTGCGTCAGCACCCACGGAATCAGCTCAAACTGTGCCACATTCCTTCGCGACGCACACAGCTCACCATACACGGCATTACCGACAAAATTCAAGCCTGCCATGCCTAAGCCCTTTTCGTTCACCGCATCATAATAGAGCGGATAGCCGTCTGCCACATGTGCCGTTCCGATCAGCGCATAGCGCGGCTCTGCCTGCTCATCATGCCGAAAATCAAAGGAAAACCCGCGCGGCGTGATCACGATCTGTTCCCCATAGGAAAACTCATAATCGAGCGTCCTTCCCATATAAAAATCCTTTGTTTGATACGTTGCTGCCGTACACATCGTTATTCCCCCCTCTTAATGACTAACCGTCATCGTTTCATCATGTCTTACTGCTTCAACACTTCCGCTCTTTCTGTAATTATCTTTTTCACCCTGTCTTTTAATGTATCCGTGAGCAGCGAATCATCACACATTGTCAGCCATTTTGGTGTGAGCTTCACAAGATCTCCTATCAATTTTTCTGCTGTCGGCCGGGTGATTCCGCAGACATCGGCAAATTTCAAAAAATCGCCTTTTCCGATATTCATTTTCTTTCCGTTCATAGCAAGTGCAAACTGCTCTTTATCGGCAGGCATATTTGCATTTACCGGCAACAGATCGTATGCGGGTGAAAGTACATATTTTCCAGAACTCTCTGCCGTTTCAATCAGAGAAAAATTTTTCAAATGCATATCGGAATTACCGACAATAAAACAAAAAACCAGCCGGATATAAAACTCCGCCATATCGATTCCGACTCTTGAGGAATATTGCCTGATGATCTTTGCACAGCGCTCATATGAGCCACGATACTTATCCTCCGTCAACCTCAGATCAAGCTGACAGAAATCCTCCATCGCAAGCATTTTGATCTTTCCGCCGACAACAACACGGTCAACCCTCTTTGTGATATATGCAAGTCCGCTATCCCCTTTGATAAGTGCATGCGGAACGGTTGAAATTCCTGCCACATCCGCCATTGTCATTATCAGTTGTTCGGATTCGGGAAGCACTTCAAATTCCGCGACCTGCGGCTTTAGAATGTAGCCCGTCGGGTAATTTACGATCGTTAATCTCGGTTTGCGGCTGTCACTTACAAGATGTAATGACAACTTTTTCTGAACACCGGGAACGGTAAATCCCTTATTGGTTGTTTCAGTTGCTAACAGCTCCAGCGTTTTATCATCAATTTCAATTTCCGGGAGCTTGGATGTACTGAAAAAATTTTTGATACAAGCCTTGTGCCAACCGGTCTCATCGGATATACGCAAGGGTTTCCCACAACACAAACAGTTCATCCTTTTTCCTCCCTTATCGAAACATTTCCGATCCCGTCTTTACAGGCAACCAGAAGCACGCCAAAACGGTCATGCCTGTCTATTTTCCAATTATCTGTTACGATATTGAAAAGCCAGCCTTCGGGGATCAGACCATCAAAAAACGAGAATAATGTTTTCGATCGGTACTCCTCTGCCTGTAACGGCAAAGTCAGCGAAACTGCAGATGCACATTCATTCTGTAAATAATCGGCATCGTACTGAAACACATAACCTTCATCCGTTTCTTTAAGAACCCCGGCAAACGTATCTCTCACATAAACACAAGCATTTCTGAATACACTCATTTATTTTCCTTCTTTCCTGCAACGACCTGAGCATTAAACATTGCAAGTGCAACATTTACCTTATCCATACGCACAGTTTCTTTGCCCTGCTCCAGTTCTCGTACAAATCGAAGTCCCAGCCCGGAACGCAAGGCAAATTGTTCTTGTGTCAGACCTGCTGCCTTTCTGTTTTCTTTTACAAATTCAGCAATCGGATTCATTCTTTTGCTCCTTGTGACTGTTCCTACGTTTATTTTACACCCTTTCGGGTGTAGCGTCAAGGTTTCATTCGTTGTATTGCACCCCATCGGGTATATTATGCAATTTCACCCCGATCACACAACCGCCACATCACGGCTGCACCTGCCATTCCGCATATCCAGACTCCGATACTTACGCCCGCAAACCATCGGATCGCCTGCTCCGCCGTGTCAAGGAAACGCAATGCCTCCACATACGAGAGCAGTAAAAAGATTCCGGTCAGACTGACGCACGCGCGCACACGGTTTTCGATGCCATGCGTTTTCTGCCGTTTGAGCAATGTAAAAAGTACGAGAAGCTGCACCAGAAAACAGCCCGCCCACAGCTTCGCAAGGAACGGTCCGCAATTCTCCGGTGCAACACCAAGCACCGTCGGATCGCCTGCTTTGATCTGCGAAAATGCCAGCGTGAGCAGTCCGATCGCCGCAAGGCTTACTGCCACAGAGACTGCCGTCAGCGCACGGTCTGCCGCACCGCCCTTTTTCCGTTCCCGCATATCTGTTCCGGTCTCATAGATACCCGCAAAGCATACGAGAAAAAGCACTGCGTAGACTATAACGGATGTCGGTCTGCTTCCGTTAAAGCCGTTGATGCCGAGCAGGAACAGCACTGCTACGAGTAAAATTTCTGCAAGCTGCTGCCGCTTTATCTTTTTTCGCACCTTTTTCATCCCATCGATCGTGTCTGCTTCAATCCGGTCTGCCGTAAATTCCGTCTGCCGGAGCTTCTGCGCGAGCGCTCTGCACGACTCACATTCTGCCAGATGCTCCTCCACGGCACGCGCCGTGCTCTCCGAACATACCTCGTCTGCATACAGCGGCAGTACATCCTGTATCAGACCGCATTCCCACTTTTTTTCTGTTTGACTCATGACTCCTCCACCTCTCTTAGAATTGCCTGTTTTCCGCGAAAATATGTGACACGCGCCCAGCTCTCACTCCTGCCGAATGCCGCACCGATCTGTGCGTAGCTCATATCTCCGAGCACGCGCATCGTCATCACACGCTGCGTCTGCTCCGGCAGCTTTTTCATACATTCCCAGACATCGGAAAGTTCGATCTTTGTCAGCACCTCTCGTTCGGTGTCTGATGAAGCTACGCGCTCCGTTTCCTCCGGCAGACCGACCTGCTCTCTTTTATGCTTCTCCCAATAGCGATAAAGCAGGTGCTTTGCGATCTGGCACAGCCATGTGGATACCCGACAGCTTCCGTCAAAGCGTCCGATGGACAGCGTTGCCTGCAAAAAGGTCTCCTGCGTCAGATCCTCCGCCAGCGCCGCATCATGGCAGAGTGCGAGCAGATAATAGTACACGATGCGCGCGTTTTCTCTGTATAATTCCTCCATGTGCGTCCTCCTTTGTGTTTGATACATTCTGTGTACATGTACATCTGTATATCCGTTTTCTCCGAAAAACGTTACCTGTTTTTGAAAAAAATACCGCAAAAAAATTTTTCCATCACATAAAAATCGGGCGGTACACGACCGCCCGACTGTTTCTTAATATTCTTCCTCGATCTCTTCCTCTTTTTCGCTGATGTCGTTCACCGGCTTTTCGAGTCCCTCGATCTTGATCCCATGCTTTTCCGCATAATCCCACAAAGCCGCGTGGATCGCTTCCTCTGCGAGCAGTGAACAATGCACCTTGACCGGCGGAAGTCCGTCGAGCGCCTCCATGACCGCCTTATTCGTCACCTGAAGCGCCTCCTGCACAGTCTTTCCCTTGACCAGCTCCGTTGCCATGCTGCTCGTCGCCACAGCCGCACCGCAGCCGAACGTCTTGAACTTGCAGTCCTGAATGATACCGTTATCGTCAATATCTAAATACATGCGCATGATGTCGCCGCACTTCGCATTACCGACCGTGCCGACACCGCTCGCATCCTCGATCTCACCGACATTTCTCGGATTGTTAAAATGATCCATTACCTTTTCGCTGTACATAACCGTTTTTCCTCTCTTATTTACTCTGCTTTTTTACAAAATCCTCATACAACGGAGACATCGACCGAAGCTGTGCAATGATCTCCTTCAGCTCGTCCACCGTGTAATCAATATCCTCCATCGTCGTTTCCTGCGAGATCGTAAGCCGCAGCGAACCGTGTGCGATCTCATGCGGCAGTCCGATCGCAAGCAGTACATGCGACGGATCGAGCGAACCGGAGGTGCATGCGCTTCCGCTGGATGCGCAGATGCCCTTCTGGTCGAGCTTTATGAGCATGGATTCGCCCTCGATAAAACGGAAACAGAAGTTCGCATTGTTCGGCAGACGCTTCGTGCGGTCGCCGTTTAATCTGCTGTACGGGATCTCATTCAGCACACGCTCGATCAGATGATCACGGAGCTTACACTCATACGCCATGCGCTCGTCCATCTTTTCATCCGCGATCTGCGCCGCCTTCGCCATGCCGATGATGCCCGGCACATTATGGGTGCCCGCGCGCCGTCTGCGCTCCTGTGCGCCGCCGTGGATGAACGAACCACTCTTTATGCCCTTTCGGATATACATGATGCCGATGCCCTTCGGTCCATTGATCTTGTGTCCGCTCGCGGAGAGCATGTCGATATTCATTTCGTCCACGTTCAGCGGGATATGAGCAAACGCCTGTACCGCATCCGTGTGGAAAAAGATCCCGTGCTCATGCGCGATCGCTCCGATCTTATCCAGTGGTTGGATCGAACCGATCTCATTATTCGCCGCCATCACAGAGATCAGGATCGTGTCGGGGCGGATCGCCGCCTGAAGCTCGTCCAAACGGATGATGCCGTTCTCGTCCACATTCACATAAGTGACCTCAAAGCCATGCTTTTCCAGATATTCACAGGTATGCAGGATCGCATGATGCTCGATCGTCGATGTGATGATGTGCTTTCCCTTATTTGCATATGCCTCAGCCGTCGCCTTGAGTGCCCAGTTGTCTGACTCACTGCCACCGCCGGTGAAGTAGATCTCCTCCGGCTTTGCACCGAGGATGCCCGCGATCGTCGTGCGCGCCTCCTCCATCGCATTCTTGGATCTGCCCGCGAATGAATAAATGCTGGACGGATTTCCGTAAAAATCCGTAAAATAAGGTGTCATTGCCTCCAAAACCTCGGGGATGACACGCGTTGTTGCTGCATTGTCCAGATAAATTGTTTTCATGATAATTCCTCTTTCCGGTATGCGGATGCATACATCTGACTGCCAAACGATCCGTTTTTTATGGATCATTTGCTTTTTATGCACTCATTATACGCCTTTCAGCGGCATTGTCAAGATATTTCCTAGTAACTTGCTATGAAAACAATCCTGTGCTATACTGATGGCAGGAAATGCGGCTGCTCCCGCACATCTGCGGTCAGCCGCTGCCGGTAACTACACATATACATAAGGAGCGAATTTATCATGGCAGAATCAATGAAAGATTATGAAGCAGAGATCAATGCATCCTTCCGAAGGATCGGTGTCGGTGACATCGTATCCGGAACGGTCATCGCAGTTTCCGAGGACGAGGTCACACTGGATCTGCGCTACTATGCATCCGGCATCATCCGCGCAGAGGACTTTTCGGACGATCCCGACTGCATGCTAAAGGAAGCAGTCGCCGTCGGCGATGTACTTGAAGCGACCGTGATCCGCACGGACGACGGCGCAGGCAATATCCTTCTTTCAAAAAAAGAAGCAAATAACATCCTCGCATGGGATGTCCTGAAGGGCTATCTGGAGGACGAAAGCGTGCATACCGTCCGTGTCAAAGGCATCGTACCCAGCGGTGTGGTCGCATATTTAGAAGGCATCCGCGGCTTCATCCCCGCGAGCCAGCTCAGCCTTGACTATGTCGAGGACTGCAACCCATGGCTCGGCAAGGATCTTAATGTACAGGTCATCACCGTGGACGCAGAAAAAGAAAAGCTCGTGCTTTCCGCAAAGGTCGTGCTCCGCAAGCAGCAAGAGGAAGCGAGAAATCACAGGATCTCCATGCTCGTACCCGGCTCGATCGTCGAGGGTACGGTCGAGAGCCTGATGCCCTACGGCGCGTTCATCAATCTCGGTGACGGACTGAGCGGACTCGTGCATATCTCACAGATCTGTGAAAAACGGATCAAGCACCCCGGTGAAGTGTTAAAGGAGGGCGAAAAGGTTCACGCAAAGCTCTTAAACACCAACGACAATAAGATCAGTCTTTCCATCCGCGCATTACAGGAGGAAATGGCAGATACCGAAGCAGAAAATGCAGAAGCGGTCGAATACACGACCGACGAACAGGCAACGACCAGCCTTGGCAGCCTGTTGGCAGGACTGAAGCTGTCTTAGTTCTTGTTTTTATGCAAATGCAAAAAGCCGAAGATTATGCAATCGCATAGTCTCCGGCTTTTTTCGTCATTCAAGCGAGCGTCGGATGTATTTTGCCGTAATGCCGTCGGAACGCTGCATCTTGCTATCTTTTCTGTTTTTTTGACATTTTTATTTCCGCACGCTGAACCCAAACGTTCCGATCGCTTTTCCAAGCTGCATATACGCGCCGTGCGAATAAGCGACCAGCCCCGCATCGTTCAGATGCAGTGTTCCTTTTTCATCCAGATACTGCTCATCCACCGTCACGCTGACCACCTTTGCGAGAAAAAGATCATGGCTTCCGAGCGGGATCACCTGTGTGACCTGACACGCAAGGCTGAGCGGACTCTCTGCGATCGCCGGTACAGACACACCCTCCACGACGATCGGTGTCAGCTTCATCTGTGCGAATTTATCCACATCCCGACCGGAGCGCACTCCGCAGAAATCACAGGCACGCACGAGCGGCGCGTTGACCAGATTCACGACAAATTCTTTCGTTTCACAAAGGATCGCGTGCGAGTAACGTTCCTTTCGCACAGAGATCGAGAGCATGACCGGATCGGAGCAGACGGTTCCCGCCCAAGCGACTGTGATAATATTCGGTCGTTCCTCCGGACGCGCAACGCTCACCATCACGGCGGGCACGGGATAAAGCATATTTCCGGCACGCCATGTCTGCTTTTTATGATCGGACGGCTTCTGCCCGTTTTTCCGACGTTTTTCGGGCTGCTTTATATGTTTTGTACTCATCTGTCAATTCTCCTGCAAGGCTCGGATCAGCTCCGGTATAAACTGCTTCTTTCGCGATACGACACCGCGCAGCAGGACGGTCGTATCCTCCGGCGCACCATCGCGGAACGCCTGCCGCAGGATCCGGTCTGCGTCGTCACCCGCGTACAGCACCTCTGACTGCTCCATCACGATATTGGTCAGCAGCACATAGACCATGTCGAGCTTCCGCTCTACCAGCATCGTGTCCAGATATTCCTGCACACGCGGGCGCACATCCGCAAGGTCTAAGGCACTCATCGCACTGATCTGGCTCACGCCAAATGTTTTCGATTCTGCCGTAAAGGTCTTGAAATCCAGATAGCAGATCTCCTCGATCGTTTTTTTGCTGAAATCACTGCCTGCGCGGAACATATTGCTCGCAAAGGTCTCGATCTCGATCCCTGCGATCCCCGCCAGCGTTTCTGCCGCCATACGGTCATATGCCGTACAGGTCGGCGAGCGGAACATCAACGTATCGGAAATGATCGCTGCGCAGAGCAGTCCTGCGATCTTTGGTTCAACCGCGATCCCCGCCTCTTGATACATGCTGTAAATGATGGACGAGGTCGAGCCGAGCGGCTGATTTCGGAAAAATACCGGTGACATCGTTTCCAGACTTCCGAGCCTGTGATGGTCAATGACCTCAAGGATCTCCGCACCCATAATACCGTCCACTGCCTGTGTTTTCTCATTGTGATCCACGAGGATCACGCGCTTTTTCTGCATGTTCAAAAGATTTCGTCTGGAGATCATGCCGACATAATCACCGTTCTCATCAAGCACCGGAAAATCACGGTGACGCTCCTTGGACATGACCTCGCGGATATCATCGACATAATCATCCAGCTCAAAGGTCACCAGCTTATTTTTTGTCATAATGGAACGGATCGGCATACTCTGATTGATCAGACGCGCGGTCGTAAACGTATCATACGGTGTGGAAATGAGCACACAATACCTGCGCTTTGCCATTTCGAGCACTTCCTTTGATACCTGCGAACCGCCGCAGATGATCATGCAGCTCACATCCATTTCGAGCGAGCGCACCTGCATTTCCTCGCGGTCTGCCAGAATGACAAGATCATCCTTCGCCAGATACTCCTCGACACGCTCCTTATTGCCCGCAGCGACCTCGACCTTTCCATGCATAAAAATCCCATGCTCGTTGCCGCACAGCAGCGTGCCGTTCAGCGTTTCTATGATATTATGGTAGCGCGGACGCGCATTGGAAAGACTCTCCTGATTGGACACCTCCATATAACACATCGCAATGTCATTATTGGAGATCAGTCCGACGAGCTTACGATCCTCATTCACGATCGGCAGTGTCACCACACGCTCCGTCTGCATCAGCTCCCATGCCTTTTTCAGCGTCACGCCCTCCCGCACACCGGCAGTCCGGCGGATCGAAATATCCTTCACATGTGCGCCGACATCACCGATCAGCTCCGGCGCTTCCACGTCAAAATAATCCAGTACATACTGCGTTTCGCCGTTCATCGCACCGGCACGCTTCGGCACATACTGCTCCTTTTCCGTCTGATTTTTCAGTGCTGCATATGCGATCGCCGCACAAATAGAATCAGTGTCCGGATTCTTATGACCGATCACCCAGACACTGTTTGTTTCGCTATAACTCATTCACTTTTCTCCTAACCTAAAAGGCGATCAGATACACGAGGATACCGATGATACCGACAAGATCCAGTATCGTAACTGCGAGCGATGCCTTCACGAGCTTTGACTGTCCGCTCATCTGCGTACTGAGGTTATCGACCTGCTCCTTGATGTGCTGACGCGTCTTTTCGTCACCCTCTGAGAGCATCCTGCTCTGCTCATCCATGGATGCCTGAATGTTGCGGTAGCACTTGACATCCTCCGCATGGATCCGGTCTGCGATGTCAGCACGGAGCGTCGTGATCTTATCATTCATCTCCGTGGACAGCTCACCGATCTGCTCCAGATGTCCGAGCTGCTCCAACTGCTCCTTCAGCCCCTCAAGGCTTCTGGTATTCTGATCGATCATCTGCTGCGCTGCCGTTTCCACTGCCACTCTGGTGCGTTCTGAGGACTGACTGATCTCATGGGTCAGACTCTGACCAAGCCCTCCGACCTCACGGCTGACTGCATCCGTAAACGTATTCATTTCCCTACAGACATCCTCAGACATGCCGTTGATCTGCTGTGACACCTGCCGCATGATCTTGTCCGCTTCTCCGCGGCGCGCCTGCAGAGCCTGATCCATCTTATCAGCCTTTTCCCGCTGCTTTGCCACGGTATGCTCCAGCTCACGTGCTTTGGTCTCCCGATTCACCATCAACTGCTGGAGCTGCTTTGCCTTATCGCGAAATTCGTCGATCTGTTTTAACAGAAAATCCTCTTTTTCCATATCTATCATATCTGCCACGTCTACTCCGATCTCCTGTGTGATCTGCTCCAGTTGCTCCGATTCTGCCGGTGTGTCCTGCAGAGCGATCTGCGGCTCTGACTCTGACGATACGACCGGTTTTTCAGACTCTGATCCGACCTGCTCCGGCTTTTTCTCCTGCATCGCAGGCTGTACGCTCTGCACACTGCCCGCCGTAAGCTCACGCGCCAGCTCCTCTGCCGTCGCTGCTTTTTTCTCTACCCTGCGCTGTGGTCTGCGGAACCACTCCTCTATCTGAAGCATGATCATCCTCCTAATTGCACATATCTATGCTCCATTTTAACATCTGGATGTCATTTTGTAAATGCTAAAAAATCCCCACAGGCATTTCTGCCCGCGGGGATCTTTCATTACGTTTTTACTGAATCATCCGGATGGTATGAATTATTTGTATAACTCAACCAGCTTCTGTAAGTGCTCGAAACGAGCCTTTGCAGCTTCCTCAGACTCCTTAAAGAGCTTCTCTGCTCTCTCAGGGAACGGCTTAACCAGACGCGTATAACGAGCCTCGTTGTTCAAGAAATCCTGATAAGTGCCGTCGCCAGCCTTAGAAGTCAGGGTAAACGGATTCTTGCCCTCTGCCTTTAATGCAGGATTGAATGAGAACAGGTTCCAGTAGCCAGATGCAACTGCCTTCTTCATCTCGTCCTGACAGTGGTTCATGCCGCCCTTAGCGATACCGTGCAGCTCACAGGGAGCATAGCCGATGATCAGGGAAGGTCCGTTGTATGCCTCAGCCTCAGCGATCGCCTTTACAGCCTGTGCAGGATTTGCACCCAGAGCGATCTGTGCGACATAGACATAGCCGTAGCTCATAGCGATCTCAGCGAGAGACTTCTTGCCGATCTCCTTACCTGCTGCAGCGAACTGACATACCTCACCGATGTTGGAAGCCTTAGAAGCCTGTCCGCCGGTGTTAGAGTAAACCTCGGTATCGAATACCATAACGTTTACGTTCTCGCCGGAAGCAAGCACGTGATCCAGTCCGCCGAATCCGATATCATAAGCCCATCCGTCACCACCGAAGATCCATACGGATTTCTTTCCGAGGTAATCCTTCTTATCGAGGGCAGCCTTAGCATCCGGACATCCGGCAGCTGCAGCCTTCTCTAACTCAGCGATCAGCGCTGCGGTCGGAGCAACGTTTGCCTTGGTGTTATCCTTGGTCTCCATGAATGCATCGAATGCAGCCTTTAACTCAGCCGGAGCCTTGTCAGAGGTAGCGCAGTTCTTAACTGCCTCGATCGCCATGTCACGGATATACTTCTGTCCTACCTGCATACCAAGACCATGCTCTGCATTGTCCTCGAACAGTGAATTTGACCATGCAGGTCCCTTCTTGCTGTCCTTATTTACGGTATACGGTGAAGTAGCTGCCGGATTACCCCAGATTGAGGAACATCCGGTTGCGTTTGAAATATACATCTGCTCACCGAACAACTGGGTGATCAGTCTTGCATATGAGGTCTCAGCACATCCTGCACAAGAGCCGGAGAACTCAAGCAGCGGCTGGTTGAACTGTGAACCCTTCGGTGTGGTATCGGAAAGTCCGATATCCTTCTTGCCGACATTTGCTACTAAATAATCGAATACGGGCTGCTCTGCTGCCTGTGACTCCTGCGGTACCATCTTGATCGCGTCAACCGGACATACGGTGATACACTCGCCGCATCCCATACAGTCTAACGGAGATACACTCATGGTGTACTGGTACTCGCCGGCCTTCGGCTTCATATCTGCTAACTTAATGTTAGAAGGAGCTGC
>CAZERX010000033.1:0-14203 GCA_964515045.1 uncultured Eubacterium sp. | reverse complement strand
AAGGCATGTCAAAAAAAATTGCATGCAAAAGTCATGAAAGAAAAAATAAAAGGTATGCTGTTTGTCGCAGCGATCATACTGGCGCTTCCCTATCTGATCACATACGCCGTGCAGGGGAATACGCTGCTGCGCGCCGATCCGTCGGACGAGCCGGTGGAAACGCTCGCAGGCATTCTCGCCGGTCAGATCGGGATGGACGCGCCGACAGAGGCGATCCGTGCACAGGCGGTGCTCGTGCGCACCGATTACAGGTATCGGCAGCAGGCGGATGAAGCGCTCCCGCAGCCGCTTTCCGTTGCGGAAATGAAAAAGCTGTGGGGAAATGACCGTTTTCAGAGCAGCTACGCCGTCGCGCAGGATGCGGTCAGGCAGACTGCCGGTCAGATCCTGACCTATGAAGGAAATCCGATCCAAGCGGCATATCACGCGGTCAGCGCCGGTTCGACGCGCGCCGCAGAAACGCTCGGCGGAGAGCCGACACCGTATCTCATTTCTGTTCTCTGCGGGAAAGACATGCTGTCGGAGGACTATCTGACGGTACTTTTTTTCACGCCGGAGGAGCTTGCACAGGCATTGGAGCTGGAGGATGCCGTATCATTGGATGCAGTCAGCACGACAGCGGATGCGTCCGGCTATGTGGAAACCGTTCAGGTCGGTGAAAACACATTTTCCGGCGATGAATTTCGGGAGCTTCTCGATCTGCCGTCGCCTGCTTTTTATATCAAAAATGTTGATGATAGGCTTCGGATCGTCGTCTGCGGCAAGGGACACGGCATCGGACTCAGTCAGTACAGCGCACGTATGCAGGCAGAGGACGGCGCGACGTATGAGGAGATCTTACATACCTTTTTTCCGGCGGCGACACTGGAAAACATTTGATGACAGACATCTGTATAAACTCCGTAAATCCGGCAATACTACGATTATCAAACACAGAAAGATGGTGGTGTAAGGGATGAAGGAGAGAAAAACAAAGCCGGTGACGGCGCAGAGACAGTTTATCGTGGCAGGCTGTCTGGCATTGATCTTGGTCACCTGTCTGAGCGGACTGTACATCGGCAGAAAAACAGAGCAGAAGCAGGAAACGCAGCTCGCAAAGGAAAATGAGAGGATCAGTGAGGACGAACAGACAGAGCCTTTGCAGGCGGTCGATTCGGTTATCGTGCCGGAGGTATCGGCGGACGAGCCGCAGGCAGAACCCGTGATAGAGCCGAAGGAAGCAGCAGAAACGGTCAGTGAGCCGGAGCAGAAGACGGCAGAGGAGCCGTCTGCACAGCCGGTCGGAGGATCCGCCGTTCAGGTGAAAGAGCCTGCGCCGGTGCTGTCCTTTGCAGGTGAGCTGCAATGGCCCGTGGAAGGCAGTGTGCTGATGAATTACAGCATGGACAGTTCCGTTTATTTTGCGACACTCGACCAGTATAAGTACAATCCGGCAATGATCATCAGCGCAGAGCCGGAGGATGCCGTGGCAGCAGCCGCAGCAGGAACGATCGCTTCGATCTTTCAGGATGCGGAAACCGGACTGACCGTAAAAATGGACATCGGAGACGGCTACGAGCTGACATACGGACAACTGCAGGGGCTGAATTACAAGGAAGGCGCGCACGTCGATGCGGGTGACGTGATCGGAACGGTCGCAAAAACCTCGAAATACTATTCCGTTGAGGGCGACAATCTGTACTTTTCCATGACAAAGGACGGTGTTCCGACAGATCCGACCGAGTATCTGCCGCAGTAAAGCGCCTTGCCTTTTTGAAAAAAGGCGGTTATACTGAAACTGTCCGAAGCACGCGCATAGCGATGGTCTGTACGGCATAGGAATACGGCAGCGTGACAGGCACAAAATGATGTCAGCCGCGTATCTTAGAGTATAGCTATACAGACAATCCGCAATCGCGCGGTTGCTTTATATAGATAGCAACAGAACGGATAACCTCTGAAAAGGGGCTATCCGTTTACATATGTTACAAAAGTTAAAGGTAAATATAATGAATTACGCATATTTGGTCCGGTGCAGTGACGGAAGTCTGTATGCAGGCTGGACGAATGACATTGAAAAAAGGCTCCATGCGCACAACGCAGGCACCGGCGCAAAATATACCAGACCGCGCAGACCGGTGACGCTCGCATATCTGGAGCTTTTTGACACAAAATCTGAGGCGATGAAGCGGGAAGCGGCATTGAAAAAGCTCGATCACAGAAAAAAAGAGGAGCTGGCAGCATCCGTGGATCTGCCAGCTCTGTATGAACGTCTGGGGATATTCGGTCATTCGACGGATACCGGATCCCAGCCGTAGTCCTTATAGTATTTGATGGGGAGCTGATTGTCCGTTACATACATGCGGATCAGCTCCGTGCGGCTTTTTCTGTCTCTCTCATTTTCGTTGGAGAAGTAGCGCTTCGCCATGTTGGGGAAGCCCTCGCAGAACTCACGGATGCCGCGTTCATATTCTGAGCCGTCACCGGTGTATCGCACATCCGTCACCGTATAGCCGCCGATGGCATTCGGATCGGGATGAAGCTCCAGTCGGCAGGGCGCTTCGCCGCCGCTCTCGCATTCCAGCGTATTTCCATTCTGATAGTACCAGTAGCTCCACATATTGCAGAACACATACAGCGCACCGTCCTTTTTGGCTGTGCCGTAGATGATCGGTGCCGGAATATAGACATCGGATCCCTCATGCAGATAGCCGTCCTTTGCTTCCAGCGCGCACATGTAGGCACAGACCACGGCGCAGATGTCATCGTCGCCGCTGTAAACGAATGCAGGAAGTCCTTCTGCGGTTTCTCCGTCTGCCGGAGCGTCCGTGTCATCGGGAGCAGTCGGAGTCTGTCCGGTCAGGGCGAGCGTTTCCGTCACGATCGCTCCGTCGGGCAGCTTTGTATATAACTGATAGTCAGAATCATTGAAAACTACAAGACAGCTTGTCATATTTTTGCCGCTTGCATCCTGCCACTTCAGCGATTCTCTGCTATATGCGGCGAGATCATACTTTTCGCTGTCCGGATCCAAAAAATCTGCATCCGAAAACTGTTCAAACGTACCTGTCTGCAGTGTCTGTCCGTAGCTTTCCCAGCGGTCGAGGATCGCTTGAAGCTCTGCTTCCTTTGTGACGGCTGACAGCGGCTGCACGGTACCATCAGAAGTTAATCCATCATTATATTTCTGAACATTATCCGCATTATCCGCATTTTCAGCATCCGTAAGGGTGCGCAGGACGGTGAGATCGTAGATATAGGCGACCTCAGGCAGTGTCACCGGCGCATCGGTATCCAGAGCTTCATTGAACAGATACAGACGGTCGCCGTCTAGGAATATGCGGGTCGCGATGCTGTCCGCATTGAGGTAATTGCAGTCGATCTCCTGCAGGTCGATCACGTCTACGATGCCCTGTCGTGCGCGGTCGTAGATCAGCAGACCGCGCTCATTCGCCAGTATCACATAGTCGCTGCTGATGCCGGCAAGCTGCGGCGCATATACTTGGATCGGCAGTGTGACGGTCTCATCCGCTACCTTTGCGTCCTCGGCAGACCACAGTGCAGAAACCGCAGTGTACATCTCGTGCAGAGCTGCGCGTACCTCGCCGCCGGTCGCGGCATCTGCCGCCATTCCGCTAAAGCTGACCATGCATACGATACCGAGCACGAGCGCAGCCGCCTTTGATGCAGAATATTGTTTTTTCATCCTTTTACGAGCGGCAGATAACTGTGATTGTATCGTGCTTTCATTGCGGTTTAGAATGGAAGCTATTTCTCTGATGGAGTAGTCCTCGAAGTAGTACAGGTATACCGCTTCGCGCTGCTTCGTCGGGAGTGTCTGAAAGATCTCAAAGAGCAGACTTTCCTGCCGGTCGAACGGCTCAACGGCAGCAGGCTCCGGACAGTTTTCGAGCGCGGCGCGTTTTTTGTGCCAGAAGCTGCGGTGGATGTCGTGGCAGTGATTGCGCGTGACCGTGAGCAGCCATGCCTTCAGATGCTCGGCATCGGCAAGCTCCGGATCTTTTTCCATCAGCTTCACGAACACTGCCTGCGCGGCATCCTCCGCATCCTGCGTATTTTTCAACAGGAGCAGGGCGAGACGGTAGACCATCGGATAGTAGGTTTGATATAATTCATCGTATTTCATAAGCAGTCACAGTTGTTGGTGGGAACAACTGTATTCCCCCTTTCATCTATAACACGAATGAGGAGCGCAGAATATCCATTTTTTGCAGAAAATCTTAATCGATCAGACCTTCCTTTATTTTCTTTCGCATTTCCTTGAAAAAGTTGGTGAGAATTGCCGCGCATTCCTCCTGCAAGATGCCGCTTTCGATCTCAGTCTGGTGGTTGAACGCCGGAAACTGCAGAAGGTTTAGGAGTGAACCGGCACAGCCCGCCTTCGGGTTCATCGTGCCGATGTATACCTTCGGGATCCGTGCCTGTACGATCGCACCGGCGCACATCTGACACGGCTCCAGCGTCACATACATCGTGCACTGCTCCAGCCGCCAGTCGCCGGTCTTTTTGCTCGCCTTGCGGATCGCGTTCAGCTCGGCATGGGAGAGTGTATTGTGATCGGTCTTTCTGCGGTTATAGCCGCGCGCGATGATCTTATCATCTGCGACCAGTACACAGCCGATCGGCACCTCGCCGAGCGCATACGCTTTCTTTGCTTCGCGCAGAGCGGCTTTCATATATCTTTCATCTGGATTTAATTTTTTCATGGTATCGTCCTTTCGATGCGTCATACTGCTTGTTTCAGTATAGCATAGAAACGGCGGCAGCCCAAACGGTTTTTGCGGATGCGTTTTTCAAAAATGAATGAATGTTAGTCATTGACAAGGGGCGCATGGTGTGTTATGGTAGGGATACCGATGAAGGAGGAGGATCACGATGAGAACGGTAAAAGAGCCGGATGTCCGCAGACAGGAGATCCTTGATGGTGCGATCCGTGTGTTTGCCCGCAAAGGATATGATAAGGCGACGATCGCAGACATCGCGCGGGAGCTGAATATCTCACAGGGACTTTGCTATCGCTACTATCCGTCTAAGGAGGAAATTTACGACGCGGCGCTGGATAAATATGCAGAGCTGATCGCGCAGGGGAATATGCGAAAAATGACCATTGACATGCCGGTCAGAGAGCTGATCGACAGACTGATGGATCGCGTTGATTCCATTGAGAATGCCGAACGGACAGATCAGGAGCTTTATGAAATGTTCCACTCGAAGGACAATCAGCGGCTACATGACGATCTGTTCATCCGGACGGCAAAGAAGGTGATCCCTTATGTGCAGGAGCATCTGCGCAGAGCGAAGGAAAGGGGAGAGATCTCAATTTCGGATACGGACAGTGCAGCCATCGTAGGTGTTTTTGGCTGGGCAGGCATCTTTATGGCAGGGGATATGAGCGATGAGGAATGCTTGCAAAAGATTCGTCTCATGTGGTACCGGCTGCTGGATCTTTGAAAATATTTGGAGCGGTGTGCTCCATTTATTTTTGCAACATGAATGAATGAAGTTTATTCATAAGAGAAAAGGAGAGAAAAAAATGAAACAGAACATGGATTTTACAAAGGAAAAGACTGGAAAGGCGTTGCTTAAAATGGTCATTCCGCTCTTTGCAGCGATGCTTCTGATGCTGTCGTACAATATGGTGGACAGCATCTGGGTCGGAAACCTTTTGGGTGAAAGCGGATATGCGGCGCTCACGACGGCAGGCACGATCAGTATTCTGCTCGGCGCACTTGCGACCGGCATCGGAAATGGAACGTCCGTGCTGGTCAGTCAGCTTGTTGGCGCAGGCGATAGGAAACGGACGAATGAGATGATCGTCACGGGGATGTCAGTGACCGTTATTTTTGCAGTGGCGCTCGTTGCATGTTTGGAGTGTACGTTGGATCAACTGCTGCTCATATTCCGAACACCGGCGAACATTTATGCAGATGCGGGCGCGTATCTGTCGATCTTTCTCATCGGTGCGATCGCGCTGTTTCTCTATATGCAGCTTACATCCATTTACCGCAGCTTCGGTGATCCGATCTTTCAGATGCTCGGTATGCTGGCAGGTACGCTCATCAATCTGGTGATCGACCCCTTGTTTATTAGGGCATATGGGATTGCCGGTGCAGCCGCAGCCACGACACTGTCACAGTTTTTATGCCTGCTGTTTGCCATTTTTTACGGATGGAAAAAGGGTTATCTCCATCTGCAGGGCGCGGGAGTCTGCCGGAAAGACATTGCTTCTATTGTAAAATGTAATATTCTGAGCAGTATCCAGAGCTGCACACCAGCCGTCAGCTCCATGATCATGGTGATCCTCGTAAACCGGTTTGATGTGACGACCATTGCGGCATATGGTGTGGTCAGAAATATTGAAAACATTTTGTTTTATCCCGCAATGGCGATGAATATGGCATTGATCACGATCATCGGACAGTTGTATGGCGCGAAGTGCATGGATCGGATGAAGGCATATATGCGGACGGCGCTGCTGTATGGCGCAGTTATTGAGCTGGTGCTGACGGCATTGGTACTGATCTTTTCGAGAGAGATCTCCATGCTTTTTGTAAAGGAAGCGGCGGTCGCTGATATCGTCAGCCATGGACTATGCATCATCAGCATCGGGTATCTCTGTTATATGTTTACGAGTATTTTCACCGGAAAGATGGCGGGGATGGGAAAAGTCGGTATGTCGATGATCTGTATGCTCATTTATTATATCGTGATCCGAGTACCGCTTGCCGTGCTGCTGGTAGGAAGCTCTATGGGACTGGACGGCATCTGGGTCGCTGTGCTGGTCAGCCATCTGATCGCGGTCGTGCTCGCATGGCTCGCGGATCTGTGGATCACGCGGCGGGCGCAGGGGTAAAATCGTCCTGCATCGTGTGTTTTGTTCTATGATAGGAAATTTCATCAAAATTCCCTATCATATAAAAGAACGGCGTGCACAGATGCGCAGCTACGCGCGCGGAACAAAAGCTGTGCGATACAGTAAATTGGAACGCGAGGGTGTGCGAAGCACACTTTTGTTCATTAAATCTGCATTTACATAGAATGGCACTTGAATTGTAACGACATATACGTTACAATTAGCACAATAGGAGGTGCTGAACCATGGAGAAAACAGCAACATTAAATCTGAGAGTAAATCCTGTTGTAAAAGGTCGGGCGGAGGAGGTTTTAACGCGGTTGGGTATACCAATGTCAACAGCTATAGATATGTACTTGAATCAGATTTCTCTTACAGGAGGGATCCCGTTCGCAGTGACTTTACCAAAAGCGCCGGATGCGCTGAATATGGATCTGATGTCATCTGATCAGATCCATGCAAAGCTGCAGAGAGGTTACGATGATGCAGAAGCCGGAAATGTACAGCAGGCAGCCGAAGCTTTCCAACACTTAAAGGACGAAACACCATGAATTTTGTATATGAAACACCGCGGCTGCGCATACAGATACTAAACGGCACCTATGCGGCGCAGTCACTGCGGTTTTACAACGAAAACCGTGAGCAGTTCGAGCGATATGAGCCGCTGCGCCCGCAGAATTTTTACACGGAGGAATATCACCGCTATCTGCTGAATTATGAGTACAATCAGATCCTTCGCGGACAGATGATGCGCTACTGGCTGTTTTTGAAGGAAAACCCCAGTCAGATCATCGGAACGGTGAGCCTTAGGAACATCACGCGCGGTTCTTATAATAAATGTGAGATCGGATACAAGCTGGACGCGGCGCACCAGAAATGCGGCTACGCGAGAGAAGGGATCGCCCGCGTCATACAGATCGCCTTTACCGAGCTGGGACTGCATCGGATCGAGGCGTGCTGTATGCCGGGCAATGAAGCCTCCATCAATCTGCTGGAGACACTGAACTTTGAACTTGAAGGGCGGCTGCGAAAGTATGTGCAGATCTGCGGCAGGTATGAGGATCACCTGCTGTTCAGTCTCCTTGCGTGAGCAGCGTATACCAGTAGCCGAACGGTGACTGTGCATCGGTGCTGTCTTTTTCCGGCAGAAATTCCGTGAAACCGAACATTGCGGCGAGCACATGCTCCTGACGATAGCGGATGCCGGGAACACCGATGAACCATTTTGTTCCGTGTGCAGACGGCAGCTCGCCGAGCATCAGATGCCGGTACGTGAGAAAACCGTGCATCAGAAAACCATTGTTGCACAGATGCCAGTTGGACGGCGGCAGCAGGCGCAGATCCTTCAGCTCGATGCGGATACCGCGGATCGAGGGATCCGAGAAGGGCTGCATCTGAGGGAAAGAATCCTGCAGCTTTTTCCATGCTTCTGACCATGACTGACCGGTCGGCAGAGCATCACCGGAGGTCGCAGACGGATCCGGCAGAGAGTGCAGGTTATCGTGCGGAGCGACGGCAATGACCGGCTGTCTTTGTACGGCAGCGGACAGCTCGGCAGAGTGGATCTCTCCGGCAGCAGTTTTTTTGGCAGGCGCAGGATCCGCCTGCTTTTCTTTTTTTTCATAAATCTGAAACGCAGACCAGTCGGTCGCGGCTTCATCCCATTGACTGATCAGACAGATCGACGAATCCACCGCAAAAAGGATACCGGCAGCATCAGCGACCGTGTAGCCGCTGTCAGACAGCGACGGATCGTCGAGGACAATGCGCCGGTCAGCGCAGCCGTTCGTGAAGGGCACACTTGCGAGCAGAAAGCCGAGGAGCTTTTCACCCTCGCGCACGAATAAGTACAGACCGACCGTCGGCGCAGCCGTTTTCACGCCGTGCAGATGCAGCTCAAACACGCTCTGTGCACCGCGAAGCTCGATCTTGGCGAAGCCGGCACCGGTCGTTTTCTGCCCCTGCTCGTAGCAGTAGATATAGGAATAGAATCTCCGATATTCGGACATAGTGACTCCTTGATGATATGTTTTTACATCCTATGAAAAAAAGGAAAAAATATGCAGCCGCAGTTTTCGCTCAGGCATTGACAAAAGGACATGCGACGGATATTATAAAATAGTAACGATTATCAATATAGGAGGATAACGATGTTAAAATACAGCCGACAGCGGGAATCCATTAAAAACTTTTTGATGACGCGCACGGATCATCCGACAGCAGAAACGATCTATGAAAATATCCGTCTTGAATATCCGAAGGTCAGTCTGGGTACAATATATAGAAATCTGTCACTGCTGACGGAAATCGGCGAGATACAGACGATCTCCACAGGCATCGGACCGGATCGTTTTGACGGAAATGCCGCGCCGCATTACCATTTTATCTGTAAAACGTGCGGCAGCGTGATCGACCTTCCCCTGCAGGGGCTTGAGCATATCAACCTGCTGGCACAGCACGATTTCAACGGACGCATTGACGGACACACTGTATTTTTCTACGGGACGTGCAAAAACTGTCTGGATCCTGAAAAATTAGATGCACCTAACAAAGATTAGCAGACAAAACCTGTTGACATTTGTTCCCAGCTATGATATAAAATCAGTAACGATTACTGATTTTAATAACAGAAACACAGTTCCCGATCGTTAAACGAAAAATAAAAACAAACAAAAAAAGAAAGGTGGAAAAAAATTATGGCAAAGTATGTATGTTCAGTATGTGGTTACGTTCACGAGGGAGACAGCGCACCGGAGAGATGTCCGCAGTGCGGCGCACCGGCTTCTAAGTTCAACGAGCAGAGCGGTGAGACGACTTGGGCAGCAGAGCACGTGGTAGGCGTGGCTCAGGGTGTACCGGAGGATATCCTTGAGGATCTGAGAGCAAACTTCAACGGCGAGTGCTCTGAGGTAGGTATGTATCTGGCAATGTCACGTGTTGCTTTCCGTGAGGGCTATCCGGAGATCGGAATGTACTGGGAGAAGGCAGCGTATGAGGAAGCAGAGCACGCAGCGAAGTTCGCAGAGCTTCTGGGTGAGGTCGTTACCGATTCAACCAAGAAAAACCTGCAGATGCGCGTGGATGCCGAGAATGGTGCGACCGCAGGCAAGTATGACCTCGCAAAGCGCGCGAAGGATCTGAACCTCGACGCGATCCATGACACCGTTCACGAGATGGCAAAGGACGAGGCAAGACACGGAAAGGCATTCGCCGGACTGTTAAAGAGATATTTCGGATAAGGCGTAAAATAAGAAATTTTCACGAAAATAAAAAGCAGGCTTGTGTGTATGTGCACGCAGGTCTGCTTTTTCGTTTTTTATATAATTTTATACAAACTGCTCCTCGTATGCGTAGCTGTGTTGGTACATGTATTCGGGAGCGCAGTCAATCTCCTCATCCAACCATGTGAGCGCACCGTGTACAATTTCAAAATTTTCAAAGATACGGTCATCCTTTAGCGGTTCAAAGGCAGAGCCGGACAATACGGTTGCATCAAAGACACGTCGCTCGCCATTGGAGAATGTGAGCAGCATCATGAGATGGTCGGTCACACGTGCATCCGTGATCTTTAGTGACTCCCGAAATTCGTTTGCATATACGATACCGTTGATAATAAACATAGGTCACCTCTTTATAGCGGATTGATCTTATTGAAGTGTTACCTATTCGGATGTTAATACTCTGGTTGGATAATGTCAATATGAAAGAATCATGTCGTTCCTACCAGAAATCAAAAAATCGAAGGAAAATATAAATAGGTTGAATTTACCCCAAGTCGTGCGCTATACTAGGGTGGTATGAGGAGGGTATACTTTATGGAAATAAAGCGGCTTCAAACATATTGTCGTTGGGTCGGATGACAATACACTGTTTTTTATAACAGCTTATTGCCCGAGCACAGATAAATTTGAAAATGACCTAAAAACAAGAAGGGGGTTGTGAATATGTGTATGTTTTGTAAATGTGAAACAACAGTTTCGTCTCTTACGACACATGTGGTAAGCTATAAAAATTCTATTATCATCATTAAAAATGTTCCTTGCGAGGAATGTGAGCAGTGTGGCGAAAAATACTACTCTAATGAGGTTGCAAAACAGCTTGAACACCTCGTTAATATCGCAAAGCAGTTGATGCAGGAAATAGCGATCATTGATTATTCAAAAGCTGCATAATGCAAAATACATGGCGTGGCAGATAATATCTGCTGCGCATTTGCTTTTTGTATCAGAAAGGGGTATCAAAATTATGGAAAACAGAGAACGACTTGGCAGCAGGCTTGGCTTTATCATGCTGTCGGCAGGATGCGCGATCGGATGCGGAAATGTATGGAAATTCCCGTGGATGTGCGGACAGAACGGCGGCGGCAGCTTTATGCTCATCTACATCCTATGCCTTTTGCTGCTCGGACTTCCGGTCATGGTGATGGAGCTTAGCATGGGACGCGCGGCACAGACCAGTCCGCTGTATATGTATCAGAAGCTGGCGCATAAAGAGGATAAAGGACTGCACTGGAAGGCAGCAGGCGCTGTCTGTCTGATCGGAAACGTGGCGCTGACCGCTTTTTATGCAGTCGTCACCGGCTGGATCATTTATTATTTTGTAAAATTTTTGCTCGGACAGACCGCTGATCTGGGATTTCAGACGATGATCACGGATCCGACGGTGAATGTCAGCTACCTGTTGGTCACGATGGTGGTCACATTTGTGATCCTGAGCTTTCAGCTTCAAAACGGACTGGAGCGGATCACGAAATATATGATGGTGGCGTTGATCGTGTTGATGCTGGTTTTGGCAGGACACTGTCTGATGCTGGACGGTGCCGGTGCGGGGTTGTCATTTTATCTGATCCCCGATTTTTCCAAGATTAACGGAACGGTCATTGTAGGAGCCATGAATCAGGCGTTTTTCACGCTCTCGACCGGAATGGGAAGCATGGCGATATTCGGCAGCTACATTGGAAAAGAGCGCTCCCTGCTCGGAGAATCCGCTAATATCATCGCACTGGATACGCTCGTGGCGGTGATCGCAGGCGTGATCATTTTTACGGCATGTTATACTTACGGACTGGAGGTCAACGCCGGACCGAGCCTGCTGTTTGACACGATGGCGAACGTATTCGCGCATATGAACGGCGGCAGATGGTGGGGCGCGTTGTTTTTCCTGTTTATGATCTTTGCGGCACTGTCAACCATGCTTGCCGTGTGTGAAAACATCCTCGCGATGGTGCGCGAGCTGACCGGCTGGTCGAGACCGAAGGGCTGCATCGTATGCGGTATCGCTACAACGGCACTTGCAATGACGACGGCACTCGGATACAGCGCGTGGAAGTTTCAGCCGTTCGCAGAAGGAACGGCATGGCTGGATCTGTGGGACTTTATCGTATCCACGAATATCCTGCCGCTCGGTTCACTGCTGCTCACGCTGTTCTGCTGCTATGGCTTCGGCTGGGGCTGGGAGAACTTCCTTGCAGAAGCAAACAGCGGAAAAGGCTTAAAGGTGCAGCGTTGGATGAAGCCGGTATTCCGGTATCTGGTGCCGGTCGTGATCGCGTTCATTTACATATACGGAATGGCGACGTTCCACTGGAAATAAAACGAAAAAAGAAAGGCGCAGCAGAAAATATCTGTCGCGCCTTTTGTTTTATGCTTCTCCTGCCGGTATGACAACGGTTCGATACGCATGCTTTACATGCGGCAGAAATTTATCTAAAATATCCGCTGTCCGGATGCGGAGGCTTGATGTATTGATGCAGGGGTGACAGCCGACATATTCCTCGTGCAGCAGATCCTCGTCTACGAGAAGCTGTACCTGCTGTTCCCTGTCATTCATCAGACCGAGCACGCTGACCGAACCGGGCGTGATGTCGAGATACTGCTCCATGCATTCAGCCGGAGCAAAGGACAGTCTTGGACTGTCGATCTGTTTGGACACATCCTTTGTCTTGAATTGCTTGTCCCCGCGTATCATCAGCAGAAAAAAGCTGGTTTTCTGGCGGTTGCACAGAAACAGATTTTTACAGATGGCGGCAGGCGCGAGCACGGCATCGATCTCGGCGCAGGCTTCCATCGTCTCTGCCGTTTCGTGATCGACACGCTCGTAGGTGATGCCGAGCTGATCCAGCAGATCATAGGTGCGGATTTCTTTTTCAAGGCGACCCTCGTTGGAATAGGGTCTGCCAGTCACTAATTCGAGTTGCATGTAAAAATTCTCCTATTCGTGTAAATGAATGTACAGTTCAAATATAGGGTAATTTTTCAGGGCTGTAAATAGAAAATATTTTGAAAACCTAAGGAAAATGGAAGAACACTGCGTGCACACTTGTTTTTCATTTGGTAATGGATTATCATATAAAGCAATAGACGTTGCAGAACATACTTGTTTATTAAGTATGAGGTTGATGCTTTTATTGACGATCATTATGTTATGGGAGGTCGTAATGGACGGATACAAATATATTACATTAAGAGAAAAGCCGGAGATCAAGGAGCCGGCGGCAGAATGGTTTCACAGCAAATGGGGAGTACCGAAAGAGGCATATATGGAATGCATGAATGCGTACTTGGAAAAAGAGACGGAGTATGGCTGGTATTTATGCCTTGATGGAGAAAGGATCATCGGGGGATTAGGTGTCATCGAGAATGATTTTCACGACAGGAAAGACCTTACTCCAAATGTCTGTGCTGTGTATACGGAGCAAGAATATCGAAGCAGAGGGATAGCAGGAAATCTGCTGAATATGGTAGTGGAGGATATGAAGGGCAAAGGTATTTCACCGCTTTACTTAGTTACGGATCACACCGGTTTTTATGAACGATATGGCTGGGAATTTTTGTGTATGGTTCAGGGAGATGAGGAGGAAATGACGAGAATGTATGTCCACAGATAGAGGATCAGATTTTATGTGCTGGGATTTTTTATGAGAGGGAGATCAGATTGAAAAATGGTGTAAGGGAAATGCGGAGAACAAAAATCTTATTCCAAATGGCTATGTGGGAGCACCGGCAAGCAGTCAGTATATCAAAACCCGCTTAAAAGAGGCAGACAGGAGAATCGCAAAGGATATAGCCGGATTCGCGTAAATGATGTGCGAGGAGAAGTGCTTGGATGAAAAGTTTTTGAAAATCTATTGGAAAAAAGAAATAATTGTGGTAGTATATGCGTAGGATATGACTGTAATGCGTTACAGTTTTGGTCTGGGCGAAAGCTCTTTGGACCACCGAAGGCGGGAAGAATTTCCCGCCATTTTTTCTACATTTTTACTCACAAAGGTAAATGACGGAGGAGTGAATGAACAGACTTAGTGTATTTATAGATGAATCAGGAGATTTTGGAGAAATTACAGAGCGACCG
>CAZERX010000032.1:0-14249 GCA_964515045.1 uncultured Eubacterium sp. | reverse complement strand
AGCGCATCCAGATCCGGAAAATGTGCATCCGCATCATAGGCATAATCCACCTTTGTGATATGTGCGACCTCACACTGATCCAAAAGCTGCGCATAAATGGTCTCGCCGCCGATCACGTAGATATCCTCGGAGTCATAGTTTGTAAGCTCAGCCAAAAGCTCCTCCATCGAATGAACGAGGATGGCATCCTTTACCTGATACTTTTTGTCATGGGTCAGCACGATGTTCGTGCGGTTCTTTAGCGGCTGTCCGTTCGGGAAGCTCTCTAACGTCTTTCTCCCCATGACAACGACCTTTCCGACCGTTGTTTCGCGGAAAAATTTCATGTCGGCGGGGATCCGCACCAAGAGCTGGTTATTTTTTCCGATGCCCCAGTTCTGATCCACATTTGCGATTAAATTCATGGTAACTCCTTTTCTCTCAATGACTGCTCAGATCGCCACCGGAATATCCGTGATCTGCGGTCCGGTCTCATAATCCAAGAGCTTTACATCATCACGCGTAAACTCATAGAAATCCTTCACGTCAGGATTCAGCCAAAAGGTCGGTGCCGGCAGCGGTTTTCTGGAGATCAGCTCCTCTACGAGCGCCACATGCCGGTCATAAATGTGTGCATCCGCGATGACGTGCACCAGCTCTCCGACCTGCATATCACAAACCTGCGCCAGCATGTGCAGAAGCACCGCATACTGACACACGTTCCAGTTGTTTGCGGTGAGCATATCCTGCGAGCGCTGGTTCAGCACCGCGTTCAGCGTCAGACGGTCATCGCCCTTTTTTTGCGTGACATTAAAGGTCATGCTGTACGCGCACGGATACAGGTTCATCTCGTGCAGATCCTGATGCACATAGATGTTCGTCATGATCCTGCGGCTGAACGGATTATTTTTCAGGTCATAGATCACACGATCCACCTGATCCATCATACCCTCACGGTACTGATGCTTCACGCCGAGCTGATAGCCATACGCCTTTCCGATCGAACCGTCCGCATCCGCCCACTCATCCCAAATGTGACTGTGCAGGTCGTGGATATTGTTGGACTTTTTCTGCCAGATCCAGAGGATCTCATCGGTCGCACTCTTGATCGCCGTGCGGCGCAGGGTCAGCGCCGGAAATTCCTTCGTTAGATCATAGCGGTTCACCACGCCGAATTTTTTGATCGTATAGGCGCTCGCACCGTCCTCCCAGTGCGGACGCACCTTTTCACCCTCGGTGCTCGTGCCGTTGTCCAAAATATCACGGCACATGCGGATAAACAGTTCATCTGCCAAACTCATAATCTATGCCTCGTCAATCGCTTTGCCAATATCGTGTCTCATGTACTTATTTTCAAACGTGATCCACTCCGTCGCCTCGTATGCCTTGGCGCGCGCCGTCTTTAAGTCTGCTCCGGTCGCGGTGATGCCGAGCACACGGCCGCCGTTCGTCACGATCTCACCCTTATCGTTAAACGCCGTTCCCGCATGATAGCAGAAATAGTCGTCCTTTCCGTCAAAGCTCTCAAAGCCATGGATCGGGAAGCCCTTTTCATAAGCCACCGGATAACCGTCCGATGCGAGCACGACGCAGACACAGGCATTGTCCTCAAACTGCAGGTCGATCTCGTCGAGCCGTCCCTCAACACAAGCCTCCATCACGTCAATGATGTCATTTTTCATACGCGGAAGAACAACCTGTGCCTCCGGATCTCCGAAACGTGCATTGTATTCGAGCACCTTCGGGCCATCCTCCGTCAGCATCAGTCCGAAAAAGATCACGCCGGTAAACGGTCTGCCCTCGGCTGCCATTGCATCCACAGTCGCCTGATAGATATATTTTTTACAAAAAGCATCCACCTCATCGGTATAGAACGGACTGGGGCTGAAATTACCCATACCGCCGGTATTTAAGCCCGTATCGCCGTCACCTGCGCGCTTGTGATCCTGCGCGGACGACATGATGCGGATCGTTTTTCCGTCTACGAACGACAGCACGGACACCTCGCGTCCGGTCATGAACTCCTCAACGACCATGTGATTGCCGGCTGCGCCGAACTTTTTGTCCTCCATGATCTCTTTGACACCGGCTTTCGCCTCCTCTAACGTATTGCAGATGAGTACGCCCTTGCCGAGCGCCAGTCCGTCAGCCTTCAGAACGATCGGGAGCTTTGCCGTTTCCAGATAAGCGAGCGCCTTTTTCGGATCGTCAAAGGTCTCATAGCCCGCCGTCGGGATCTTGTATTTTTTCATCAGATCCTTGGAAAAAGCCTTTGAACCCTCAAGGATCGCAGCATTCTTTCGCGGGCCAAATACCTTTAAGCCCTCTGCCTCGAAGGCATCCACGATACCGCCGACTAAGGGATCATCCATACCAACAATGGTAAAATCGATCTCCTTTTCCTTTGCGAATGCGATCAGACGGTCAAATTCCATCGCACCGATCGGCACACACTCTGCCTGTGCGGCAATACCGGCATTTCCCGGCGCACCGTACAGCTTCTCTACTATGGGGCTTTTGGCGGCTGCCATCGCGATCGCATGCTCACGTCCGCCGCTGCCTACTATCAATACTTTCATCTGTATGTCCTCCATCGTTCGTTTTCCATCACGACCGCACCGTTACGATGCCGTCCGTTACCTCCAGCTTTCCGTTTGCGATCAGGTTGATCGCCTGCGGCATGATCACCCACTCTGCCTGCTCCATCACACGGCGCTGCAGCTCCTGCGGGGTATCACCCTGCCGGATCTCCACTGCCTTCTGCAGGATGATCGGACCGGTATCCGTTCCCTCATCCACAAAATGACAGGTCGCACCAGTCACCTTGACACCGCGCCGCAGTGCCTCCTCGTGCACCTTCAAGCCATAAAAGCCGGTGCCGCAGAAGGACGGGATCAGTGACGGATGGATGTTTATGATCCGGTTTTTATATGCAGCGATGAGCTGCGGCGGGATGATCACCAGATACCCTGCGAGCACAACGAGATCGATCCCGCGCGATACGATATCCTGTGTCAGCGCATCGTTAAACTGCTCCCTCGTCTCATACGACTTCGGAGACAGGCACACCGCCTCGATGCCGTGCGCTTTCGCACGCTCGAGCGCATATGCATTGGCATTATTGCTGATCACGACATCGATCACGGCATTGGTGATCGTTCCGTTGTCGATCGCATCCATGATCGCCTGCAGGTTCGTACCGCCGCCCGATACCAGTACTGCTATCTTTAACATAAGGTCACTCCCTTTTCTCCGTCCTTGATCTTTCCGACTACATAAGGAGTATCACCTGCTGCCTTCATTGCCTCCATCGCCTTGTCCACGTCCGCAGGATCGACTGCCACGATCATGCCGAGACCCATGTTGTAGGTGTTGTACATCATCTGCTCGGAAACCTCGCCCTCACGAGCCATCATGGTAAAGATCGGCGGGATGGGATAGCTGTTTTTCTCAATGACAGCGTGCTTGCCCTCCGGCAGCATACGCGGAATATTCTCATAAAATCCGCCGCCGGTGATGTGGCTGCATGCCTTGACGCGCACGCCTGCCTCCTTCACGTTCTTTAATGCCTTCACATAGATCCTCGTCGGTGCGAGCAGTGCCTCACCGAGCGTCTTTCCAAGCTCCTCATGGTAGGTATTCAGTGTTTCTGCATCCATTTTGAATATCTTTCGCACGAGCGAAAAACCGTTGGAATGCACACCCGTGGATGCCATACCGATCAGCACATCGCCGTCCTGCAGGTTCTCACCTGTGATGATGTCCTTTTTGTCAACGACACCGACTGCAAAGCCTGCGAGATCGTATTCATCCTCCGGCATCAGCCCGGGATGCTCTGCGGTCTCACCGCCGATCAGTGCGCAGCCGGACTGCTTGCAGCCCTCAGCAACACCGCTGACGATCGTTGCGATCTTTTCCGGATAATTCTTGCCGCATGCGATGTAATCAAGGAAAAATAACGGCTCACCACCGGCACATGCCACATCATTGACACACATCGCAACGGCATCAATACCGATGGTATCATGCTTGTCCAGCAAAAATGCGAGCTTTACCTTCGTACCGCAGCCATCCGTACCGGACAGCAGCACCGGCTCCTCCATGTCCTTGATCTTTTCCAGTGAAAATGCACCGGAAAATCCGCCGAGACCACCCAGCACCTCCGGACGCATCGTTGCCTTTACGTGCTCCTTCATCAGCTCAACGGAGCGGTAGCCTGCCTCAATATCCACACCTGAATGCTTGTAATCCATGTTCGTTCCTCCTGCCTGTTTATCTTAATAATTTTTGTATCCGACTTCCTGTAAATGCTGATCCTTGGCGACGACCTGCTCCTTTAACTCCTCTGCATACGCTTTCAGCTTATCAAGCAGCGCTGCATCTGAGGTCGCAAGGATCTTTGCGGCGAGCAGTCCGGCATTGGCACCGCCGTTGATCGCTACGGTCGCTACCGGTATGCCGCTCGGCATCTGCACGATGGAATAAAGAGAATCCCTGCCGCCGAGTGAGGTCGTGTGCATCGGGATCCCGATGACCGGCATCGGAAAGATCGCTGCGCACATGCCCGGCAGATGTGCTGCCATTCCTGCACCTGCGATGATAACCTTGTAGCCGCGCTCCTCTGCGGTCTTTGCATAGCGGAAAAACTCGTCCGGCTCGCGATGTGCGGAAATGATATTCATTTCATAGTCGATCCCGAGCTTGTCCAAAATGTCTGCTGCCTTTGCCATGACGGGCATATCTGAGTCACTGCCCATCACAATTCCTACTTTTGCCATGATGATTCTCCTTTATGTGTATCTTTTTGCTTTTGCATAACTTTCATATTTTCTTACTGCGACGCTTCTATTCTAGCATACACCCCCTGCGGTGAAAAGCATTTTTCACGCATCGAGCGGCTGATTCAGTATTTCTGTTCCCTCGACCACAAAGCGTCCGTCCATGATCACCGGATATCGCGTGCCGTCTGCCGCCACTGCCACGATCTCTCCCAGCTCATCGAACGGTATCGTGATGTCCGTGTGGCAGTTCAGATACGCCTTTGACGGATCCTCAATGCGAAGGCACGATACCTCGTTATCCCGCGCGATGATCTCCTTTCCGTTCGGATTGTATACCGGCGTGTCCTCTGCATGTGAATAACAGGTGTCACCTACCGCAAAATGCGGTCCGGTCTTTTCTGCGATCAGGATCGGCAGACGGTCTGCAATGTCAAGATCGCGCGCCATACGGTAAGCCGTCGTGTTCGTTCCGATGGCAAACTCACCGAGCGGGAGCGTGTCATGGTGCTTTAACAGATTTTCATGGATCAGCTTCCGGTTTTGTTCTGCACTTGCATAATTGCTGCACGCATAATCCGTTACCCTTCCGTCGGTAAAGGTCAGCGTGAGATCACGATAGCCGATGCCGTTTAGGAATACCTTCGTCACATGAAGCACACCGTTCGTTCCTGCAAGCACGGGAGAGGTGAACACCTCACCGACCGGAATATTGACATCCGCCACACAGTTTTCAAAGATCGTCTGCTTTGCGGGATCCGTGAGCGGATGCAGCTTCACGGTGATATCCGTGCGGTTTTTGCCCTTTCCCCGAACCTGTACGGTATCCGCACGGTCGAGCACATCAATGAGCTTCTGCTGCATATCCCGATACAACTGATAATCCAGCGTATTGATCTCCACCGTCCGCGCAAAGATCTCCTTGAAGTTCCTTCCGATGTCAGGGGTCGGATATGCGATGATCGTAAAGCTGCGCTCCTCGCCCTTGATATACCGGTTCATGATCTGCGCGCTCTCGCCCGCCTGATACACATTTAATTCCTGCTGTTTTTCCGTGTAGCTCCATGCTTCGGGTCTTGCCGCCGGTGAAAAAGGAAGCTCGCCGAAGGTTTCAATGACAGCCGGTCCTGCGTAGACCGCCGCCAGCTCCTTATACTTTTCAAAGGAGGTACGCATGACCTCCAGTCTCCGTTCCGCGAACGCCTTGTCCAGATAAACGGCGCGGTCTGACTTGTGGTCGTAATCGAACTGCCGGTTCACAGGCTTCGCATAGCAGCCCTTCACGCCGTTTCCGCGGTTTCCCATCGAATTGATGCTGTTCCGGTAAATGACCGGACGAAGCCCCATTTTTTCAAAGTTTTTGATCGCGGCGCGCACCATCCGCTCAAAGCCGATCGGATAACGGACATCCACCGTGCCCTTTTTGCCGAGATCCTTTCCTGTCACCTCAAAGCCGATCCGATAGCCCTCCGTATAGGTATCTGCCATCGCCTGTATCTGCTCCTCCGGAAGCGCGTTCAGAAATTCCGCGATCCGAAGCTCACTGCTGCTGATATATTCGCCGTAACGGTACAGGTAGCTCAGATCCGAAAGATCCGACTCCATCACGATGCGCGTAAAGAAATCCAGGGACGGATCGACCATCTCCCGCACGCTCTGCTCCACGAATACCTCACTGTAATCGTGATAAAACCAGTACAGGATCTGCTCGATCTCTTTTTTATCCACGCCCTCCGGATCCTCAAAGCAGTTATAGATCTGCACAAACAGCTCACACAGGATCGTGATGTCATACTTTCTGCCCTCAAATGCATAGGGGATCGCCGCACGAAGCTCTGCATATAAAAAACAGAGCAATGCGCCGAACTCCTCACCGAGCTGCTCTCTCGCCACCACGGGATTCGCGTAGCAGCGGTCATAATTGCCCTCCAAAAGCTCATAATAAAACTGCCAGCTCAGCTCCTCACACTCCGACAGATCCCTGTGCTCCAGTCCGCCGTTCTGTTCCTTTTTCAGTGTGTCATCCACCATTACAAAGATGTCGCAAAGCCTGCGGAAGTACGATTGAAAACGCTCCTCCACCTGATGCTCCTCGCGCATCTGCATGATCCGATCCATCACAAGCTCATAGCGCTCATGCACCTGCTCGTTTGCCTCGCGGTATATCTCCTGATAACTCATGTCATATTCCTTCCTGCTATCGTTTTTTTGCTCAGACATTCAGCATGGTGTACACGCCCAGTCCGTAGACTCCCGCCCAGAGCAAAAATACCAGCACTGCCGCCGCCATCGCCGCCTTCGGGATGCCGCGGAACACGTCCTCCTCGCGCAGTGCACGCACCGCCGCCATCAGCGCCAGAAGCTGCAGCACCAGCGCCAGCGTCCCGATGCCGCCAAACAGCCGCGCACTGCTTTGGTATACGCTCATACGGACGATCGAAACGATCAGCCATACCAATGAAAATGCGGAAAGCGCCAGAGAGATCATTCCCCGGCGCGAATAGCCCTTGTTTGTAAACTTTACACTTTTTGTCTTTCTTTTCATATGCACCCAAAACCAGCCTTATCTGTGCGTACCCTATGTCCTGCCCTTCCGCGCACCTGTCGATAAAAACAGCAGATACCCCAGACAGACACCCAGCGTATTCAACAAAATATCATCCACATCAAAGCTGCCGACCTTACTGCAAAGCTGCACGATCTCGATCGTCAGCGAAAACTCTGCGCCGAGCAGCAGCATCCGTACAAACGAGCGCGCCCGCCGCGCAAGCAGCGGCAAAAATAGCCCGAACGGTACAAACGCGAGCACATTTCCCGCAAGATTGAGCGTCACGGCTAAAAAGCCGAGCTGCTCACGATACCGATAAAATCTGCGGATCTCCCGAAACGGGATCAGATTGTACTGATACATCCGCTGGCTGTCCGTTCGTCCGGTCGCCTCAGCAAAAAACAGAAAATACGCAAGCGCTGCAAGATAAGCGGCAAACAATACTCCGCAGAGGAACCGTCGTCCTCCGTTCTGCCGGTCGTCCATGAATCGTTATACTTCCTTTACACCATACTGTTCATAGTATTCGTCGATCCGCGTCTTTAATACATCATCGATCAGGATCTGTCCGTTGACCGGCTTCTGATACAAGGCTTCCACGACCTCAGCCATCGTCACGATCGCTTTTCCGTCAAAGCCGTATTTTTCTCTGATCTCGTCGAGTGCGCTCACTCTGCCGCCCTGTCCGACCTCCATGCGGTTCAGGCTGACGATCAGTCCGACGATCGTCACATCCGCAGCGCTGCGTACCTTCGGAACGGTCTCCTCCATGGATTTGCCGGAGGTCGTCACATCCTCGATCATAATGACACGGTCGCCGTCCTTTAAGCTGCTTCCGAGAAAGCCGCCCTTGTCCGCGCCGTGATCCTTTGCCTCCTTCCGGTCAGAGCAGTAACGCACTTCCCTTCCGTACAGCTCACTGTATGCGATCGCAGTCACGACCGCGAGCGGGATACCCTTGTAGGCAGGTCCGAACAGCACGTCAAACTCATCGCCGTAATTGTCATGGATTGCCTTTGCATAGTATTCACCGAGCTTTTTTAACTGCGTGCCGGTCACATATGCACCCGCATTCATAAAAAACGGCGATTTACGTCCGCTTTTCAACGTGAAATCACCAAACTTCAACACCTGACTGTCTACCATAAAATCAATAAATTCCTGCTTGTACTGCTCCATTTCCTACATCCTCCCACAAGATCAAAAGCCGCGCTGCTATCTTTCTGCGGCATCATCATTACCGATAAAGTCCATCAGATTATAGCATATACGCGGCTCGTTTTCAATAAATTTCCGACCAATTTTCAGCAGTCCGGACGGATCCGTTTTATAAGCGGAAATACTTCACCGTATCCGACAGCACCTCTGCGATCTCCTCCAACTGCGATGCACGGTGCTCGATCTGCTCGAATGCGGCAGAAACACGGATCGTCTGTTCCGAGGTCTCCGACGTGCTTGCCGCATTCTGCTGTGCAATGTCCGTCAGATCCCCTACGTTTTCTATGATCTCATTTCTGGAGCTTTCCAGACGGTTCGTCGAATTTTCGATCTGCTCGATCTTATGCAGGGAAGCTGCGATCCCCTCCATGACCTCCGAAACGATCCGTTCGGTTTCCAGCATGTTCACACTCTGACTGTCAATGATCTCATGCACGCGGCTCATGATCTCCACCGCCTCATCCGAATTTTTCATCAGATTATCCGTGATCTCTCCAATGGTACGGCTGGATTCATTCGACTGCTCCGCCAGCTTCTGGATCTGGGCGGCAACCACGGCAAAGCCGCGTCCCGATTCACCTGCCCGCGCCGCCTCAATGCTAGCATTCAGACTCAGCAGGTTGGTCTCCTCCGCGATCGAGGTAATGATCTCCGTCGCAGAACGGATCTTCTGCGCTGAATCATTCGTCAGATTCGTCTGCTCTGCGATCGTCGCGATCGACTGCTCTACCTCCTCATTGATCCTGCGGAGTCTGCGGATCGTTTCCTCTGCCTGCTCACTGGAGCTTCTCATCACGGCTGCATTCTCATTCAGAGAATTGACACCCTTCGTTGTGATGTCGATCTGCTCTCCCATGAACATGATGTTATCCGTTGTACTCTGCGTATTTCCTGCCTGCTTTGACACATTACCGGCAATGGAGCTGACCGCGCCCTCCACCTCTTTCATCGTGGAATTGGTCTCCTTTGCCGTGACTCCCAGCTCACAGGCTGCATCCGAAAGATCTCCCGTACTGTGAACGATCTTTTGGATGATATTTTGGAGTGCCTCCTGCAGCTTCGCGATCGCCCGCGCCAGATCTCCGATCTCATCCTTTCGTTTCAGCACGTTTCCGTCTATGACGGTTCCAAGATCACCGCCTGCCACACGCTGCACGGCACCGATACCACCATTTAAGGCACGCGTAATGGAGGCAGACAGCACCGCCGCAAGAACGATACAGAGCACTGCTACCACCAGTACGGCAGCGATCACAAGGAACACGAGCCGATTGATCTCCGCATCCTTCTGTGCCTTTTCTTCACCGACAAAGATCATGCCGACCGGCTCGGTATCCGTTCCCCGCTGATAAACCGGCATATAGTAGCCATAATCCATGACACCGTCCAAGGATACTGCCGTGCTGAAATACTCATTCCCCTGCTCCAGCACCGTTTCCACGATCACTTCACCTGCCGGAGACCGTAAGATGCGCTCACCGTTTTCATCCTTTGCCGAGGTCATGATCCGCTCATTTCCATAGAAAAAGGTGACATCCATGCCGGATTCCTCCTTGATGTTGTCCAGCAGCGTCTCCGATTTGGAAATATTATAGCCGCCCTTCCAGACATCACCGTTTTCCGCACGCAGGTAATCACCGGTGTTCTGATTGTAGGCAGCCAGCGTCGATGCAGCCGTTCCCTTCAACGAATCCTTGATCTCTGAGACCAGATAACCCTTCACCTGCGTCATGGTAAAAAAGATCGTTACCGCTCCAAGAATGAGCACCGGAAGGATCGCAACCAAAAGGATCTTTTTGTTTAAGTTGATTCTCATACGCATTTCCATCCCTTTCATCAGTCCAAAACGACTACATTCTTATAGTACCAGTCGATCCCGCCGGTGATCACATCGTCCGCCAGCGTTTTTCCCGCTTCTCCGATCACCGTTCCGTCATTTGTTTCCAGCGCTCCGTCAAATACGTTGCACGAACCGGAACGGATGCGCTCCATCGCTTCCTCCGCTTTTTCCGCGGTTCCCTGTGCACAGAAATCTGCCAGATCCGTCACAGCCACCAAGCCCTCATTCATACCGCCGTAATAATCCGAACCGTCCCACGTGCCGTCAATGATGCTCTGCACCGCCTGTGTATAGTAGGCGCTCCAGTTCCATATCACACTGCACAGGCAGGAATCCGGTGTTTCCTTACTCATATCGGAATTGTATCCGATGCCGTAGACCCCGCGCTCCTGCGCCAACGTCTGCGGATACGGCGTATCACAATGCTGTGTCATAACATCACAGCCCAGATCCAGCAGCTCCTCCGCTGCCGCCTGCTCTGCGTCCGGATCATACCAGCTATTTGTCACGCGGACATACACCGTCGCATCCGGATTCACCTCGCTGACTCCGATCGCAAACGCATCAATGCCGCCGGTCACCTCAGAATTGGCAGAATCCTGTGCCGCCACATAGCCGATCTTTCCGCTCGTCGTATTCATTCCCGCTACGATTCCGCTCACATAACGCGCCTGATAGATCCTGCCGAAGTAATTATTGAAATTCGTTCCATTGCTCATATAGCCGGTTCCGTGGGAAAAGTACACATTCGGATACTTTTCTGCCATCGCCGCCGTCTGCTCCATATAACCCCAGCTTGTCGCAAAAATGATATTGCAGCCGCTGTCCACGCATTCCTGCAGGGCAGCCGTGACCGCTTCTCCATCCGAATCAGACACATTCAGCTTTCGTATGATCTGGTCATCCGAAAGACCGAGATTTTCCTGCATTTTCTGGATGCCGATATCATGTGTATACGAATAGCCGCTGCCCTCGGACGGATCCGAAATATGCAGTACACCAACCTTGATGTCCTCCTTCGGGATGCCGCCGGCATCCTCCTCCGTCACCGTTTCGCTCTCATATCCGCGGTTGGTGGCATAATCATCCACCTGCGTTTCTCCCCCGCAGCCTGTCAGCAGGAGCATCACTGCCATGCCAAGCAAAAACCTCTTTTTCTCACGTATCACTCTCATACCGTCCTCCTTTTATGAATGTCCGATGCGGTTCTCCAAGAGCCGCGCCATGATCTGTGCGCTCTCCGGTTCAAACTGACTGCTCTGTGTTTCAAGGAGCTGCGAAATGACCTCCTGCGCGGATTCTCCCCTGCGAAGGTGCCGATCCGTATAGTCTGCCACCGTAAGGATCCGTGCGAGCTGCGGGATCGCATCCCCCGACAGTCCTTCCGGAAATCCGCTGCCGTCATAGGCTTCCCTGTGATACCGCACGGCTTCTGCGATCCGGTCTGTTTCCGCCGACTGTAAGGTGTGGATGATCTGATAACCCTTGTCCGCATAGGTCTGAAAGACCGCATACTGCTCCTCCGTCAGATCCTCGGTCTTAATAAGCGCATCCGGTATGCCGATCATACCGATCTCATGCAGCAGCCCCGCATGGTAGGCATCCGTACACACCTCCTCAGAAAGCCCCTTCTGCTCTGCGATCCTGCGGCTGTATTCCGCCACACACCTGCCATGCTCCTCCTTGCCGGGAATCTTTGCACCGAGTGCGTGCACCATCGTGTTCATCACACGCATGGACACGGAGTTCAGCTTTTTCTGCTCCCTGCGGATGCGTTCCTCCAAGATCCGGCTCTGCTCACGCTTTTCTGCCCAGTAGCGCTCGATCGCAAACATCAGACAGTAGGAAATGAGCACGATGCAGATAAAAAGATACGGAAACCGCATCGCGATATTTTCCCCGTAAATGCTCCGCGCCAGCGAGGTCTGCCGCAGCCGGAAATCAAGGAATATATGTAATAACAGCAGCACATTGATGAGCAGGCTGTCACGCACACCGAGGATAAATACACTGCCGCAGCCGAACAGCAAAAGATACATGATGCTGTATCTGCCGATGCCGCCGTGTAGATAGAGATAAAAGGTCGGCACGGACAAAAGGAGCATTGTCGCAATATCCAGCCATCGGTGCACCGTGCGGGCACTCACGCATACATTGATGAGCATGAGCGCGGACAGCGCCGCAAGGCAGAGCAGACAGATCACGTCCATTCCATACCGGATGCCTGCCGGAATGCTGCAAAGCCAGATGAGCAGCAGGATGAGCTTGATGCCGGCAGAAAGCCGCACATCCTCATAGCTGCCGGTAAACACCCGCACAAATCCGCGTCTGATATTCTGATAAGTCTCTCTGCTGACGATGTGTCGTTTTGTCCGTCGTTCTATCATAAGATCTCTATCCTGCCTTCCCGGATCAGCTCCATCACGATCTCTGCCACCTTGGGATCAAACTGCGTACCCGCGCCCTTCTGCAGCTCTGATAAAATGTATTCCCTGTCACAATGCCTGCGGTAGCAGCGGTTGGAATTCATCGCATCCAACGCATCCGCCGCACTGATGATCCGCGCGATGAGCGGGAGCTGATCACCCTTCAGCCCATACGGATAACCCTTGCCGTCGTAACGCTCGTGGTGATAGCTCGCACCGAGATCTGCCTTGGCGAGAAAGCTCATCTCAGAAAGGATCTGCTTGCCCCAGATGGTGTGCTTTTTCATGATCTCATATTCGGCATCATCCAGACGCGCCGGCTTGTTCAGCACCTCATCCGGCACGGCGATCTTGCCGATGTCGTGCAGCAGCGCGCTCCGATAGACCAGATCGATCTCCTCTGCCGAAAATACCGGATCCTCCATGCGCTCTGCGATCAGTCTGGAATACTCCGCGACGCGCTTGGAATGCTCCTGCGTATAGGCATCCTTCTGGTCTAACATCCGGCTGATCGCCGTCACTGAATCCACCATCAGACGCTTCGTATCAGCCACGGCACAGAGAACCTCCTCCTCCAGACGCTTCTCATTCTCCGCCTGCTGCATCTGATAGCTGCGGTAAAAGACCTCGACGAGCAGGACGAGCAGGCAGAAGCCCCAGTAAAAGAACGGATAAAACGTCCGGTAATCACGCATATACGCATACTGCAAATGCGCAGAAAGCGGTGTCCAGAATGCAGCCGTCACGCATAGCCCGAAAGCGGCGCTGATCGGCACACCGACCGACATTCCGAATATAAATAATGTCACAATGGGAAGCAGGAGATACCACAACAGCGCAAAGCCGTCGTTCGCCCCAAATATGAGGATCGGAGCCGCAGGAACGAGAAAAAGGATGATGACGATCCAGCACAGCCGGTAGATATTCTGAAAATGACGGATCGCTATACATGCGCCGATACCGAGACATGCAACGAGCGCCGTCATCAGACTGACCAGCTTTTTGCCGAGCATGATATTGTGGATATTGATAAAAAACAGTACGGCAGAAAACACGCAAAGCACCATCTGCAGGGTCTGTACATCGATCTGCATCGTCTTTTCATAACGGTATACCCTCCGTACCATCTCTTTCAGCTCACGCATCCGCCGCACTCCCTTCTCTGTACATGTACTATATGATCCTCTAATAACAATAAACGAATTTGCCAAAAATTACAACTGAAAATTACAGTTTTTCAAAAAAATCCTATGCCAAAACTAGCACACATACCATCTAGTACATTATACGCTCTACCCCCCCCCGATTGTCAATAGCACCCGTGCTTTTTTCCATAAAAGATGATAAAAAAAGGACAGAACCCACGAAAAACCGGGGTTCCATCCTTTTTATCTGCATTCTATTTATTTGAAGTATGCCACGCCGCTCTCAAAGATCTTCATATCCTGCTCGCCGTAGAT
>CAZERX010000031.1:0-14381 GCA_964515045.1 uncultured Eubacterium sp. | reverse complement strand
CTCCTCTACCTTTACCGACAAGTCCGGTCAGATGCATTCCCGCATCCGTCCGACTCTGGCAAACGGCTCGATCGTCACAGACACCCGCGCCAACACCCATTATGTTGTCACGGAGCACGGCATGGTAAACTTAAAGGGTATGTCCGTATGGCAGAAAGCCGAGGCGCTGATCTCCATCGCACATCCCGACTTCCGCGACGAGCTGATCGCTGAAGCAGAAAAAATGAATATCTGGAGACGCTCAAATAAATAGCTCTCCCATGATCCTTAAAAAAGGACAGACAAAAGCTGCCGACAGGTTCATCCTGCCGACAGCTTTTTATTGCTCATTATAATCCGCTCTTTACGTTATCATAGTTATTCGACGCATTCCACAGCAGCCACTCCTCCACGCCTGCATCTGCCGCTCCGCGGATCTGATCGGTCAGTTGTGCGCCCTTATAGGAAATATGACCCTTGACCCATGTTGCCGTGAACGCCTGCAGCCACGGACGCTGCGCCGCGATATGTACCTCCGGCTCTGCCTCCCGCGCCGCCTGCAGCTTCTGCTCGCCGTCTGCGACCGCCGCATGGATCAGTGCGTAGGGGTCTGCATCCGGTATGCTGATCCCATATGCATTGTTTACATAATGTGACGGATAGACCATCGGACAGATGTAATCACAGTGCTTCGCCATTTCCACATAGTCCTGACCGATCAACTGTCCGTCGGATTCATTGCAGATGATCGTGCCGAACACGTCCACGGAAACATACACGCCCTGCGGTGCCAGCGTTTCATACGCCTTTGTGAGAAAGCCGCTGATCGCCTCCTGTCGGGTCTTTTCCTCTGCCTGCGCGCCGAAATCTGCCTGCGCGATGCCCTTCGCCGTAGAAAAACGGATGTAATCATACTGGATCTCATCAAAGCCGAGTGCCGCCGCCTCGCTGCCGAGGTCGATCAGATAATCCCAGACCTCCTCGCAGTACGGATTGACCCATGCAAGTCCGTTGTTGTCATAAAATACGCTGCCGTCTGCATTTTTGACCGCGTATTCGGGCTTTTTTTCTGCGAGTATGGGATCCTTAAAGGCGACGATCCGTGCGATCAGATACACGCCCTGCTCCTTCAGCTCCTGCACGAGCGCCGGCATATCTGCGACATACCGCGTCTGTGCGCCGATCTCCTCCGCGAGCGGCAGTCCCATGTGATAAGTGACCTCTCCGGCATCATTTTTGACATCGATCACCATTGCATTAAGGGATGTATCAGAAACAAGCTGTGTGAGCTTCGGCATCGTATTCTGCGTGCCTGCGACCGCACCGGTCACAAAGATCCCCTTCGCCTGTACCGGTGTGCGCGGATCCTCCGCCAGATATTCAGTCAGAAGCTGCTCCGGTGTTTTCGGCTCCTCCGGCTCAGGCTCCGGTTCCGGCTCTGCCGCAGCGTCCTCCGGCTGCGTCTTGGCATCTGCCGTCTGTTCCTCCGGCTCGATCTCTGCGTTTTCGGGTTCCGTGTCCGGTGCGGCAGGAATCTCCACCGTCTCGATCTGCTCCGGCGAAAGCTCCTGCATCGCTTCGTCCGTGCGCTCCCAGAATTTTGGGATCACGCCGCGGTGCACCAGAATGATCACAAACGCTGCCGCGACTACTAAAACGCAGATCAGACGTATCAGCTCATGGTAATTTTTTTTCATAATTCAAGGCTCCTCCCGATGCAGCACTACTTCACGATCAGATATGCAAAATATGCCGCGTAGGACACGAGCATCACCACGCCGCCGACACGCGTCAGCTTCTTTTTCGGCAGAACGCAGATCCACAGGAGTACGGCTGTCGCGACTGCGACCACGGTATCAATGACAAACAGCGGCTGGAACGGCACCGGCTGGATCAGTGCTGCCGTACCGACTACGAAAAGGATATTGAAAATGTTGCTGCCGACGATATTTCCGATGGCGAGATCCGCCTTGCCCTTTTTCGCCGCAACGAGCGAGGTGCATAGCTCCGGCAGGCTTGTACCGAGTGCAACGATCGTAAGTCCGATAAAACGCTCACTCAGACCGATCTCCCGCGCGATATTGGTCGCCGCGTCCACGCTCACATCCGCGCCCCATACGACGAGCACAAGTCCGAGCAGAAGGAAAAGGATGAACTTCCAGACCGGACGCTCCGTGATCTCCTCCTCATCTGCGTTTCCGCGCTTTGCCATGACAAAAAGATAAGCAAGATAGATCAGAAACAGTCCCCAGAGGATCAGACCATCCGAACGGCTGATCATCTGATCCGACATTCCCATGAAAAGCAGTACAAGGCTCACCAGCACAACATACGGCATTTCGTAACGGATCGTCGATGCCTGCACCGCCAGCGGTGCGACCAGTGCCGTGACACCGAGGATGATCAGGATGTTTAGGATATTGCTGCCGACGATATTTCCGATGGTGATGTCTGCCGAGCCGCGCAGCGCAGCCGTAATGCTGACCGCCGCCTCCGGCGCACTCGTTCCCATCGCAACGATCGTAAGTCCGATGACAAGCTGCGGGATCCCCAGCTTTGCCGCGATACCCGCCGCGCCTTCCACAAAAAGATCCGCTCCCTTGATCAGCATCACAAATCCGATCACCAGAAGTCCTAACTGAATCAGCATATCCATTCCCTTTTTCCCCGTCTTTCTATCTGCACCCGCAGATCAAATATTTTTTATCTGTTCTGATGATACTCCCATCAACGCTCAGACGCAACCAGATTATTCATCCACACGTTCTTTTTGACCAGAATATATCCGATCACGACCTTGATCAGCTCCATGCCCTGAACGATCATATACATCGGAACGACCGCGATCGTGGTGTATCGTGACAGCACATAGGCGAGCGGAACGACCAGACACCACATGAACACGCTGTCAAACACGAACGTGATACCGGTGCGTCCGCCGGAACGGAGTGTAAAATACGATGCATTCGTAAATGAGCAGAACGGCATCATAAACGACATGACCCACAAAAACCGCGTGCCGAGCCAGCGCACCTGTTCGGTCGTATTATACGCCATCGGAAACAGCGGTGCGACGAGTGCCATCACCAGTCCGATCCCAAGGCACATCGAGGTGGAAAAGAATATGAGCTTATTGTCCGTATCCTTCGCTTCCTTCATTTTGCCCGCGCCGAGCATCTGTCCGACGATGATCGCGATCGCATTTCCCATCGCAAGGAATGCGATATTAAAGACGTTGTTTAACGTATTGCTGATATTTAAGCCTGCGATGACCTCCAGTCCGCGCGTCGAGTAGCACTGCGTCTGCATCGTCACGCCGAGCGACCAAAGAAATTCATTCACGAGCAGCGGCAGACCCTTGGAAATGGATTGCTTCCAGAGCTGCGGGGCGATCGGTGTCCGCGCCGCAAGCCCTTTGATGAACGAGTACTGCGCACTGTGCCGGTACACCCACCAGATCAGATAGCCGCACTCTGCGAAACGCGACATGACCGTAGCGATTGCCGCACCCTGCACACCGAGCGCCGGTGCACCGAATTTACCGAATATCAGAATGTAGTTAAACACCAGATCCACCAACACTGCGACCAGACTCGCGATCATCGGTGCGACGGTCTGCGAGCACTCACGCAGCGTGCTCGCCACGCACTGGGAAATGGAAAACGGCACGATCCCGATCAGCATGATCAAAAGATACTGCTTCGCATACAGCATCGTCGCATCCACGCTCAGCGACGCATCGCCCTCATGCAGAAACATCCCGATCAACGGCTCGTTGGCGCACCACAGCACGGCGATACCGACCGCCGCCAGCACCAGTGAAATGATGAATTTGATGCGGAAAATGTCCTGCACGCCCTTTTCATCCTTTTTGCCGTAATACTGTGCCGTGAAGATTCCGGCTCCCGCCATACCTCCGAACAGGCTCAGGTTCACGATAAAAATAAGCTGATTGACGATCGCTACGCCGGACATCTGATCCGTACCGACACGCCCCACCATCAGGTTGTCCAGCAGGCTGACCACATTGGTCAGTCCGTTCTGCAGCATGATCGGCAGTGCCACGGCGAGCACCATGCCGTAAAACGCCCGATCCCCGATATATTTTTCCTTAAATCTCATGGTTTTCTCCTTATCATCCTGTCATTTCTTTTTTCCGTCTGTCTGCCCGCGCCGCAGGGCGCAAGCGTTCTTATATTCTAGCATAATTTCAGCCGGTACGGAAGTTCTTTTTATAAAAATTCAAGCGCAAAAAAAGAATCCCGCGAACGAGATTCTTTTTGCTTTTTTATTCTGCGCGCAGTGTGCGCATGGAGTTTAGGATCGCGAGCACGGATACGCCGACATCCGCAAAGACTGCCGCCCACATATTTGCGTAGCCGGTCGCACCCAGAATGAGCACAAGCAGCTTCACGGCAAGTGCAAAGACGATATTCTGTCTGACGATGCGCAACGTCTTTCGCGCGATCGTAACGACGGATGCGATCTTTCTCACGTCATCGTCCATCAGCACGATATCTGCCGCTTCGATCGCCGCGTCACTTCCCATGCTTCCCATCGCGATTCCGACATCTGCACGTGTCAGCACCGGTGCATCATTGATGCCGTCGCCGACGAACGCCAATTTCCCTTTTTCCGGCAATGCCTGCATGAGCTGCTCCACCTGCGATACCTTATCCGCGGGCAGAAGCTCTGCGTGCACCTCATCGATCGAAAGCTCTGCCGCGACTGCCTGCGCAGCCTCCCTGCGGTCGCCGGTCAGCATAACGGTCTTTTTCACACCGACGCGCTTCATGCGGGCGAGCGCTTCCTTCGCACCGTCCTTTACCGTATCGGAGATCACGATGCTGCCTGCGAACACGCCGTCACATGCGACAGAAACGACCGTGCCTGCGTAGTCTGCATTCGGAAGCTCCGGAACTGTGGCTCGGATCAGCTTGGCATTTCCGACAAATACCTCTTTTTCATCGATCCATGTATGGATCCCGTGACCGGAGATCTCCTCCGTGCCGTGCACGCGGGATAGCTGCAGCTCCTTTCCGTAAGCCTCACGGATGGATACTGCGATCGGATGCGTGGAATAACCCTCAGCGAGCGCCGCAAGCTCCAGAAGCTCCGATCCCGAAAGTGCCGCCGGATGCACCTCGTTGACCCGAAATTCGCCCTTGGTCAGCGTTCCGGTCTTGTCAAATACGATGGTGTCAAGCTCCGCCACGGCTTCTAAATAATTGCTGCCCTTGACGAGCACGCCTTTTCGCGATGCCGCTCCGATGCCGCCGAAAAAGCCGAGCGGTACGGAGATCACGAGTGCGCACGGGCACGAAATGACTAAAAATGTGCACGCGCGGTAGATCCATGTTCCAAACAGCGCGCCCGCTGTGCCTGCGCCCATAAATAGCTGCACGACCGGCGGTATGACTGCGACTGCCGCCGCACCGATCGTAACGATCGGCGTATAATATTTTGCAAAACGCGTGATGAAGTTCTCCACATGCGCTTTTTTTGCAGATGCATTTTCGACCAGCTCCAGAATGCGCGCCACCGTGGAATCATCAAATTCCTTGGTCGTGCGTACCTTTAACGTGCCGCTTCCGTTGACACAGCCGCTGATGATATCATCGCCGACAGATACCCTGCGCGGTACGGACTCACCGGTCAGCGCCGCCGTGTCGATCATGGACTCGCCCTCGACCACAACGCCGTCCAGTGGGATACGCTCACCGGACTTTATCACAATGATCGTACCGACCTCCACATCATCCGGATCAACCTGCGTCAGCACGCCGTTTTCCTCAATGTTTGCATATTCCGGACAGATATCCATCATGTCAGAGATCGACTGCCGCGATCTGCCGACCGCGTAGCCCTGAAACAGCTCGCCCACCTGATAGAACAGCATGACGGCGACCGCCTCCGAATACTCGCCGACTCCGAACGCACCGAAGGTCGCGATCATCATGAGAAAGTTTTCGTCAAATACCTGTCCGTTCCGGATATTCCGGTATGCCTTGTATAAAATGTCATAGCCGATCAAAAGGTACGGCACCAGACAGATCAGCGCGAGCAGAACGTGCGGTTGTACGCGGTCACTGATACCGGTATGCTCACCGATCAGGATCAGCACGAGCATCAGAAATGCCAAAACAATGCGCACGAGCATTTTTTTCTGCTTTTTTGTCATGGCACTATCTCACGATCTGTGTGTCCGGCTCAACCTTGGCGCACACTGCAACAACCTCATCCATGATCGCATCAAAACGGTCATCGGCTGCGTCGATCGTGAGCTTCTGGGTCATAAAGCTGACGGTCGCATCATTGACACCGTCGATCTTTTTGATCGCTTCCTCCATTTTTGCTGCGCAGTTTGCGCAATCTAAGTCTACGAGCTTGAATTTCTTTTTCATGATAATGTCCTCCTGAGCTTTGTATTGTTTGGACGCGCACGATAAAACCACGCGTCCTACTCCTCAATATGTTCGCGCCCCTGATCGATGATCAGCCGCACGTGTTCATCTGCCAGCGAGTAAAACACCGACTTTCCCTCACGTCTGCCCGTAACGAGCTTCGCCTGCTTTAGGATCTTTAGCTGATGCGAGATCGCAGACTGCGTCATCTGCAATGCTTCGGCGAGATCACAGACACACAGCTCCGACTGGAACAGTACATATAAAATACGGATGCGCGTGGAATCGCCGAATACCTTAAAAAGCTCCGCGAGGTCATACAGCTCATCCTCGTCCGGCAGCCCTGCCCGCACCTTTTCCAAACGATCCGTGTGTATGCAGTTGTCCTCACAGGTTTCTACGTCATGGATTGCCATTGGTGTACTCCTTTTCTCTAGTGTGATGTTTTAACATATGAGCATTTGTTCATATGAACATAATATCACGGGCTTTCTATGCTGTCAAGCACTATTTTCCCCTTACCAGTTCTTTTTATCCTTCGTGCAGTCATGCTGCTTTTTCCGTTCCTCGACCATGTTCACGAACCATTCCACCATCGCGGGATCCGTATGTGAAAAGAAGCTGCTCTGCTTTTTATCAAGGGCGGCAATGGCAGTCATGTCCGCTTCGCTCAGTGCAAAATCAAATACATGGAAGTTTTCCTCCATGCGTTCAACATGGGTAGACTTCGGGATGACCACGATGCCGCGCTGGATATGCCAGCGGAGGATGATCTGCGCCACGGTCTTTTGGTATTTTTCTGCGATCGCGGCAAGCTCCGGTATACGGAACATGTCGCCGCGTCCCTCTCCAAAGGGTGCCCATGCCTCCATCTGCACGCCGTATTTGTCATGCCACACCTTTGCGTCACACTGCTGGTTATGGGGATGGATCTCCACCTGATTGACCATCGGACGGATACGGTTGAACGAAGCAAAGTCAACCATACGATCCGTGTAAAAATTTGAGATTCCGATCGCACGGAGCTTTCCCCCGTCGTACAGCTCCTCCAGCGCCCGATACGCGCCGTAAGCATCGCCAAACGGTTGGTGCAGCAGGCACAGATCCAGATAGTCCGTCTGCAGCTTCCGCATGGATTCCAGTACAGAGGCTTTGGCAGCCTCATAGCCGTAATGCTCGATCCACACCTTGGTCGTGAGAAAGATCTCGTTTCTCGGAATGCCGCTTTTTGCAATGGCAGCACCGACCTCCTCCTCATTAAAATAGCTCTGCGCCGTGTCGATCAGACGGTAGCCGATGCGCAGCGCATCACTGACGCAGCGCTCGCATTCGTCCTTTGTGACCTGATAGACACCGTAGCCGAGCTGCGGCATTTTCACGCCGTTAGACAAAGTCATATAATTCATGATAAGTTCCTCCTTTTTTCTCACGGATCATCCGTTCCTTTTCATGGTATCACCTAAACCCGACTTTAGGTCAATAACTTTTGCTGTCAATTTTAAGAGGATTCTCCATAAAAAAGGATCTCGCTCGCGAGATCCTCCGAAGTCCCGACTGAGGGGTATTTATCATAAAATTTTCTTTCCTGTAACTGCTTCAAAATGATATTTTGCGATCCCAAGATCCAGCTTTGTGTAAAATCCTCCGCCGGTAGTCGCCCGAACACTGCCGTCGGGCTGCAGCTCCATACGAAACTTCTGCTGGTTCATCGCCGTCGGTGCGAGAAGTGCGGCATTCATTCCGTCAAGAAACCACTCCGGCATCTGCTCGGAATAATTGCAGAGCGCCTGCACCGGTTTACTCGTATGCTCCACGCCCTGTGTCACACCATAACCGAGTGAGATCAGGCAGACCTGCTTTTCACCCCGACCGACCACAGCCTTGCTTTTGCCGTGGGTCATTGCCACCCAGCAGGTATTCAGTCCAAGCTCCTGTGCTCTCAGAACGAGCATTTCTCCATAATAGCCGAGCCGTTCCTCAAGATCCGGCGCTTTCTTTCCGACGAGTGCGATATAATTGCTGACACCGTCAAATTTTCCGTAATGCGCCATAAATGAGTCAAAGCACTTCGGCTCATCATAGATGATCTGGATATGCAGGTCGTTTTCCTGATCGATCTTTTTTACCAGTGCATCCAACTGTGCGCGCTTTTCCTGCTCGATGGGCTGTGCCGTGTACTGACGGACGCTGTGACGCTGCTTCATAAGTTCAAGAATTTCCATGCTAAGATTACCTCCAATTTTCACTTCTGTCGGGCATAGCCTTGGACAGCTCCTTGGCGAGATGCCAGTGCCGAAACCTGTTCATGTATATCCACGGCTATTCCTCGCTTTCGTTTAAGCATTTGAACCATTATAGCACACTCCGACGGAAAAAATTCATCCGTAAAGAAAATCGAGACGGATCATTTTTTCATCGCCGATGCGATCCGCACCGCTGCTGCCATCCCGCCGTCTCCATACGACGGATGCCGCATAAATTCTGCCGCTTCGCGTGTCACTGATCGGTCATGCTGCATATTTTCCAAAATCTGTACTTCCCATCCGTACAATCTGGACATGGAAACTGCCTCCACGCCCAAAACCGCATCTGCGACATGCTCCCGATAAAGCTGCTCATGTTTTCCGATCAGATAACGCATCAGCTCCAGACGCTTTTCCATGCTCCGCACGTTCGATGAAGCAGGTGCCGTCCGATAGTTGATGAGCGGCTGTTCCACGATCCCGATGCAGGCATCCGGCGCAACCTCCAGCATACTCAGGAAAAAATCCCAATCCTCAAAGCCGCTGCGCATCGTTTCGTCATACCCGCCGCAGGCTTCCCAAGCGCTGCGCCGCAGCATGTGTGTCGCGGGCGCACAATTTCGTGACAAAAATGCCCGCACATCACCACCGCACGACTGTACCACGGCATCCATCACGCCGAATGTATGCAGCCATGCCGACGCTGCGACCATCGTAGGCTGTGCCTCCAGCATGTCGCAGGTTTTTTCCAAAAACGCCGGTTCGATCGTATCATCCCCATCCAGCACGACCACAAACGGTGCCTGCGTCATTCGGATGCCCACATTCCTTGCCGCCGACACCCCGCGATTTTCCTGCCGGAGCACATGCACCGGAACCTCCCACTCCTGCTGTGACCGGATCTGCTCCAGCACGCACAGCGACTGTTCATCCGTCGATCCGTCATCCACGATCAGCACCCGCGCCGGTCGTCTGGTCTGTGCGCAGACAGACTGCAATGCCTCGCGTACCATTTCTCCCTGATCGTAAGCGGTGATCACCACTTCGATCTCTATATCCTTGCCCGCATGAGCTTCATTTCTGTTCATCTCTGCGTCCTCCTTCCTTATAACAAAAAATATATCGGCTGTTCCGGCACCACGTTTAACTTTTGCCAACTTTTTCATCAAACCTCTTGTCATTCGCGGACGGTCGGCGTACAATAAAAAACAATATGCACACGGGGAACATTCCAAGCAGTCGTTCACCGTGATTTTTGTGATTTTTTATTTAGGAGGTACCTCACCGATCATGGCAAACGAACGAATAACTGACACACAAAAAAACCGCTGCGTGATCGTCGGCGGGGCAGATATCGGCGATCACGAAAAGATCCGCTCCTGTCTGCGCGATGACGATTTTTTCATATACTGTGACAGCGGACTAAAGCACATGGAAGCCCTGCACGCAGCTCCGGATCTGATCGTCGGCGACTTCGATTCGCACGAGGATCCGCACCTTTCCATAGAAACCATCGTGCTCCCCTGCGAAAAGGATGATACCGATACGATGTTTGCCGTGAAAGAAGCCCTCCGGCGCGGCTTTGACGATTTTCTGCTGATCGGCGTTGTCGGCGCACGGCTCGACCATACGCTCGTCAATGTTTATGCATTATTATATCTGCACTCGTTGGGAAAAAAGGCTGTCCTCATGGACGACTATTCAGACATGGAGATCGTTTCAACGCAGCCGGTCCGGATCCCCGACCATTACGCTTTCTTTTCCCTGCTGAATATTTCCGGCTGTGCCGAGGGAGTCACCATCCGCGGCGCAAAATATCCGCTGGAAGACGCTGTGATCACGTGTGAATATCCGTATGGCACCAGCAATGAAGTATTGAACGGTCAGACCGCGGAGGTATCCGTCGCGAACGGTTCACTGCTGCTCATAAAAGTTCACCCTTAAATCGTTGCTCCTAAAACGTTCTGATCGCATTTTCCGGTTTACTCGGTTGCTAATTTGTGCTAGAATAGTAACGTATTTATGCTTTACAACGATAAAGCAACCGAAAATAAACTTGGAGGTTATGAACATGAACACAACAAACATCCTGATCCTCATCGCGATTGGCGCCTATCTGATCGGAATGCTGCTGGTCGGCTTTGTTTTCAGCAAAAGCACCGGCAGCTCTGAGGATTTCTATCTCGGCGGACGAAAAATGGGTCCGCTCGTCACCGCAATGAGCGCAGAGGCAAGTGACATGAGCAGTTGGCTTTTGATGGGTCTGCCCGGTGTCGCTTATCTGACCGGTGTCGCAGATGCCGCGTGGACGGCGATCGGTCTGTGCATCGGCACATGGCTCAACTGGTTTTTCGTTTCACGGAAGCTCCGCCGCTACTCACAGAACATCGGCGCGATCACCGTTCCCGAATTTTTCTCGAAGCGGTTCCACGATGAGAAAAATCTGCTGAGCGCACTCGCAGCGCTGACGATCATCATTTTCTTTATCCCGTATACCGCTTCCGGCTTCGCAGCCTGCGGCAAGCTGTTCAACAGCCTGCTCGGTGTGGACTATACGCTCGCAATGGTGATCTCCGCACTCGTGATCATCGGTTATACGATCATGGGCGGCTTCCGCGCAGTATCGACCACCGACCTGATCCAGAGTATCGTTATGACCATTGCACTCGTTACGGTACTGTCCTTCGCCGTTGTCAATGCAGGCGGCTGGGGCGCAGTCGCAGACAATGCGCGTTCCCTGCCCGGTTATCTGTCACTGACATCCTCCTATGATGTCGCAAGCAACTCAGCGACGAGCTACGGCGCACTGACCGCATTTTCCGGTCTGGCATGGGGCTTCGGTTATTTCGGTATGCCGCACATCCTGCTCCGCTTCATGGCGATCGAGGATGAAAAAAAGCTCGTTTTATCCAGACGGATCGCAACCGTATGGGTTGTCATCGCAATGACCGTTGCGATCATCATCGGTATCGCCGGTCTTGGTATGACCGCTGCCGGACATCTGGAATTTTTGGAGGGCAGCTCCAGTGAGACCGTGATCGTCCGCATCGCCGGTCTGATCAGCCAGCATGGTGTACTCGCCGCACTTCTCGCAGGCGTGATCCTCGCAGGTATTCTCGCCGCTACGATGTCCACCGCTGACAGCCAGCTTCTCGCTGCCGCTTCCAGCGTATCACAGGATATCGTGCAGGAGTTCTTACATATTAAATTAAACGAAAAGCAGAGCGTCTTTATCGCGCGCATCACCATCGCCGTCATTTCCATTCTCGGCATTTTCCTTGCGCGGGATCCGAATTCCTCTGTATTCGGTATCGTATCCTTCGCATGGGCAGGCTTCGGCGGCACCTTCGGCGCACTCGTGCTGTGTGCACTGTTCTGGAAGCGCGCAAATAAATGGGGCGCACTCGCAGCCATGCTTTCCGGCGCAACGACCGTATTCGTATGGAAATACCTCGTGCGTCCGCTCGGCGGCATCTGGAATCTGTACGAGCTGCTGCCTGCATTCGTTGTTTCACTGCTGTTTATGATCGTTGTGAGCCTTCTGACCGAAGCTCCCGACAGCGAGCAGGTGAAGGAATTTGAAGCTGCAAAATAAAGAATAGGAATCCTATGATCGATATTATCTTTATCTGTATCCTCATTTGCTGCGGTGTCTACGATGCCGCAGCAAAAAAAATCCCAAATATCATCCCACTGCTGATCACACTGCTTGCACTGATCCGGCTATGGCAGATGCCGGACGCACGATTCTCGCACATCGCGGGATTTTTTGTGCTGAGCGTTCCTCTGCTCATATTCCGTATCCTGCGCGGCGGCATCGGCGGCGGGGATATCAAGCTGACCGCTGCCTGCGGGCTGTATCTCGGTGTCACGCCACTGTTATACGGTACGCTGCTCGCGGCACTGCTCGCACTGGTCACGCAGGGGGTCCGACGTGTTTTTGCACGGCGCACAACTAACACATCCTTTGCGTTCGGGCCATTTCTTGCATGCGGATATGTGGTCACATTCTTTTTCCTACCATAATACATTTCCATATGTTATAATCTTTGTGTTGTCCTACCGAAACCCGACAACGGGAGGAGGTGTTCAATTTGGAATTCGTCATTACCTTTTTCATCACTGTCGCGTCTGGTGTAGCCTGCCACTACATCATAAAATGGCTGGACGGTGATCACAGGGACAACAACTAGCCTAGTGGGTGCTTTGCCACTATAAAAGAAAAGAATGATCCCCCGACTGTGTTGCCGCACGGTCGGGGGATTTCATTCTTTGTCCAAAATGGACACATCATTACCTTTTTTGCCTACTGGCATTATAGCATACGCAGATTATTTCTGCAATATTCATTTTTTAGTGCTGCACATACGTTTGAAGCACTTCCATCGCAGCTTTTTTATTTTTCTGCCCTGCGGTTTGACGGCAGGTACTTTTTCACGGATTCAAGCACCATTTCACGCGAATATACACGCTTTTCGCGCTCCTTCTCCGTCGTGCGGAAGCCCTGCACACGCTTTAAGGCAAGACGGTGTGTAAACTCCATATTCTGGATGGAATGCTCCAGATTTTCCCTTGAAAAACGCGCCCGCTCATCGGCAAGTGCCGCGCCTGCTGCCTGCGTTTTTTCCTGCACGGTATTGACAAAAAGATCCATATGCTCGTTCAATGCCGTCTCCAGTGCGATGACACTGTGCTCGAAGTTCGTCAGCGCGGATACGGTCAGCGTCGTGTCACCTGCGACCACCGCCATGAAAAGCAGCGACAACACTTCCATCCACTCCGGCGTGATCCAGCCGGTCAGATTTCTTGTAAACGGTGCGATGCCGTATACAACGATCAGTCCTGCCAGTCCAAAGCCGACCGATGCCGGAAAACATACGCGGCCGTGAATATTGAGCGGCACGTTGCTGTAATCCCACCAGTACGCGTGGAACAGCTTTTCCAGTGCATACGAGGTCACATATTCAAGCACGATGCTTCCGAAAAATGCAACGAGAAAGATCTCCCACCATTCCATTTCCGGTACACCCTGCGCCGCCAACTGATCCACGATGAACGTGATCGACGTTGCACCCACGCCGTAGATCGGGCAGACCGGTCCATACAAAAAACCGCGGTTCTGCCATTTTCCGTTCTTGATCGTGCAGTACGCGGATTCATAGATCCATCCCATACAGCTAAAAATTACAAAATAAACAAAATACTTACTGATCCACATTTCTCTTTCGTTCCCTTCGTCTGTGATTATGCATGCTGCCGCATCGTCAGAGTCTCCGCCGCCGATATATATTTATCGGTCAGACACAGGATCCAAGCCTCCCTGCTGCGCGGGAGACGCGTGATCGTGAGCGGCATTGCTTCTTTCCTTTCCACAATTTTGCCCTTTCATTATACGCGGTTTGCACTGCAATATCAATAAAGCAGGCGGAAATTTGATGATCTTGTGTTTTTTCCACAACTTATAGATCAAGGCTGTCCGGATCCAACAGAAAATCCATGATACCCATAATAACAATCCCTTTTTCATTTCGCCATAGCTTGATCCTATCTTTCACCACAATGATTTTTTTGAAGGAATCACCAATGCGAACCAATGAATTTTGCTCCTGTTCCATCTTTGCTCGATCAGGGATTGCAAATGCAGATTGGATATAGTATCTGCGGCTGCCGCAATTACAGACGAAATCAACCTCCAATCTCTTTCGGACAACCTTTCCTTCCTCGTTTTTTTCTGTATGTTCAACAACGCCCACGT